>NZ_JBJGED010000011.1:0-198473 GCF_045062745.1 Paenibacillus sp. HJGM_3 | reverse complement strand
GGAGGCGGCGGCTACCAAGGTTCGCGTCCGCAAGGCCAAGGCGGAGGCGGCGGCTACCAAGGTTCGCGTCCGCAAGGTCAAGGAGGCGGAGGCGGCTACCAAGGTTCGCGTCCGCAAGGCCAAGGCGGCCAAGGCGGCGCCGGACGCGCACCCGCACCGGCAGCGACGCCTACTCGCAACGAACGTACCGATCGCTCGCGAAACAACAGTTCGAATTATCGTACCGGCTCCGGCCGTCCGACTTTGATCCCGACCGGGAACGAGGAGCTCGACGAATCCGGCCGCGCGCTGACCGCGAAGAAGACGAAGCCGAACCAGAAACGGTTCGATGACCGCTCCGGCTCCAGAGGCAACAACCGGAACCAAAGAGGCAGACAGCCGGAACCGGTGCGTAAGGAGAAGATCGACAACACGCCTAAGAAAATTATCGTCCGCGGGACGATGACCGTAGGCGAGCTCTGCAAAGCGCTGCACAAGGATGCCTCCGAGGTCATTAAGAAGCTGCTGCTCATGGGCGTCATGGCGACGATCAACCAAGAGCTCGATCTGGATACGATTCAGCTGATCGCCGATGAATTCAAGGTGGAAGTCGAACTGAAGCTTCCGGTCGAGGAAGACAATTTCGAGACGATCGAAGAGAAGGACGAAGCCGAAGATCTGATCGAACGCGCGCCGGTCGTGACGATCATGGGTCACGTCGACCACGGGAAGACGACGCTCCTCGACGCCATCCGTCACACGAACGTGACCGAAGGCGAAGCGGGCGGCATCACGCAGCATATCGGCGCTTATCAGGTCGAAGCGAAGGGCAAGAAGATTACGTTCCTCGATACGCCGGGCCACGAAGCGTTCACGACGATGCGGGCGCGCGGCGCGCAGGTGACGGATATCACGATTCTCGTCGTGGCGGCCGACGACGGCGTTATGCCGCAGACGGTCGAAGCGATCAGCCACGCGAAGGCGGCCAACGTGCCGATCATCGTTGCGGTGAACAAGATCGACAAGCCGGGCGCCGATCCGGAGAAAATCAAGCAAGAGCTGACGAAGTACGAGCTCGTGCCGGAAGAGTGGGGCGGGGAGACGATCTTCGCGAACGTATCGGCGAAGCAGCGCATCGGACTGGAAGAGCTGCTTGAGACGATTTTGCTCGTAGCCGAAGTGCAAGAGCTGAAGGCGAACCCCGACAAGCGCGCCAGAGGGACCGTCCTCGAGGCGGAGCTCGACAAAGGCCGCGGTCCGGTCGCTCGCGTGCTGATTCAGCACGGGACGCTTAAGGTCGGCGACGCGTTCGTCGCGGGCGTGAGCTTCGGCCGGGTCCGGGCGATGGTGAACGACAAGGGACGCCGTCTCAAGGAAGCAGGTCCATCGACGCCGGTCGAGATTACGGGGTTGACCGAGGTGCCTCAGGCGGGCGATCCGTTCCTGGTGTTCGAGGACGAGCGCAAGGCTAGAGCGATTTCGGAGCGCCGCACGTCGACACAGCGTCTGTCCGAGATGGGCGCAAACAGCCGCGTTACGCTGGATGACTTGTATAAGCACATCAAGGACGGAGAAATTAAAGACCTGAATGTGATTATCAAGGGTGACGTACAAGGTTCCGTCGAAGCACTCCGCGGCTCGCTCGAGAAGATCGAGGTCGAAGGCGTCCGCGTGCGCATTCTGCATACCGGCGTAGGCGCGATCACCGAATCCGATATTATTCTCGCTTCGGCTTCGAACGCGATCATCATCGGCTTCAACGTGCGTCCGGAGACGGCGGCCCTTACGACGGCCGAGCAGGAGAAAGTCGACATCCGTCTGCATCGCGTTATCTACAGCGCGATCGAGGAGATCGAACAGGCGATGAAGGGTATGCTCGATCCGATCTTCAAGGAAGTCGTGATCGGCCACGCCGAAGTCCGCAACATCTTCAAGATCAGCAAAATCGGCACGATCGCCGGCTGCATGATCACGGACGGCAAAATTACGCGTAACGCCGACGTTCGTGTCATTCGCGACAACGTTGTCGTGACGGACGGGAAGATCGATTCCCTGAAGCGGTTCAAGGACGATGTGAAGGAAGTATCCACCGGCTACGAGTGCGGGATTTCCATCGTCAAATTCAACGATCTCAAAGAAGGGGACATCATAGAAGCATACGTGATGGAAACCGTAGAGAGGTGATCCTAACCTATGGCGAGGATTCGAGTAGGTCGAGTTGGTGAGCAAATTAAGAAAGAGCTGAGCGTCATCCTGCAAGCGGAATTGAAAGATCCGCGGGTCGGCTTCATTACCGTGACCGGAGTGGAAGTGACGAACGACCTCTCCCAGGCGAAAGTATTCCTGAGCGTGCTCGGCACGGATCAGCAGAAGGAAGCGACGCTAAGCGCGTTAGCGAAGGCGACCGGCTTCATCCGTTCCGAGCTCGGCAAGCGGATTCGGCTGCGCAAGACGCCGGAGCTGCTGTTCCAGTTCGATGCGTCGATCGAGTATGGCAGCCGCATCGATCAATTGCTCACGCAGTTGAATGAAAGGAATGCGGACCAATGAGTGCCCGAGTCGGCGTACGCGGCTATGCAGAGCAATTGGCGGAAGCCCGCTGTTTTATCGAGAACCACGACCACTTTTTGGTCGTGTCGCATGTGAACCCCGATGGCGATGCCGCCAGCTCCACCTTTGCGATGGGCTGGCTGCTCGACCGGCTGGGCAAAACCTTTACATTGGTCAACGAGGACGCGATACCGGACAAATTCGCTTACATGTGGGGCTTCGATCGGCTCATCCGGCTGACGGAGCTGCCGAGCGATCCACCGATCCAGGCCATTATCAGCGTCGACTGCGCGGATGAAGCCCGGATGGGCCGGGTACGGGAACGGGTTGCACCGAACGTACCGCTCCTTAACATAGATCACCACCCGACGAACGATTGTTTCGGCGACGCACAGCTCATTCGCGAGGATGCGGCCGCTACGGCGGAGGTGCTCTTCGAGTTGGCGGAGCAACTAGGCGTGCCGATGGAGAGGGAGCTGGCGGATTGCATCTATACCGGACTCCTGACGGATACGGGCGGATTCCGCTACTCCAATACGTCGCCTCGCGTTATGCGCATCGCCGCGGATTTGCTCGAGTATGGCGTGCAAGGGTATCAGCTGGCGGAAGCACTGCTGGAGAAAATCACCCGTACGCATATCGCCGTCCTGCAGAAGGCGCTCGGGACACTTTCGTTTGCCTACGACCATAAAGTGAGTTGGATTGCGCTTTCCACCGAGGTAATCAGCACCACCAACGCGACGCCGGATGATTTGGAAGGGTTGATCCAGTACCCGCGCAACATTGAAGGCGTTCAGGTGGGGCTGTTGTTCAAGCAGGTGGACGACGCCAAAGTAAAAGTCAGCTTCCGCTCGAACGGGAACGTGGATGTCGCCCAGGTCGCGAAATCGTTCGGCGGCGGGGGCCATGTGAAGGCTTCCGGCTGCACGATCGAGGGCACTCTGGAGCAAGCGGTGGAGCAAGTCGTAGCGGCCGTAGGACGGGCACTGGGATGAGCGACGCCAAGAGCCTGACGCAGCCGAAACGGCCGGTTGAGCTGGAGGGCGTATTGCCCGTCCACAAGCCGCCTGGATTCACGTCGCATGACGTCGTCGCGAAAGTCCGCCGCATTCTCGGAATGAAGCGAATCGGGCATACCGGCACCCTGGACCCTCAGGTGACGGGGGTGCTGCCGCTCTGTCTGGGGCGCGCGACCCGAATCGTGGAATACATTCAAGAGCTTCCTAAGGAATATGAAGCGGAGCTGACGATCGGCTATTCGACGGATACGGAAGATTGGACCGGCCAGGAAACGAACCGGGCGGAGCGGGTGGAACTCGAGCTCCCGACCCTGCAGCGCGTTCTGGACGGATTCTTGGGCGAAATCGAGCAAGTGCCGCCGATGTATTCGGCCGTGCGCGTGGACGGCAAGCGATTGTACGAGCTGGCCCGGCAAGGCCAGGAAGTCGAGCGCAAGCCGCGCCTTGTACGCATCTATGAGCTGGAACTGCTGGAAGCGAAGCTGGATCAGCCGTACCCGACCGTTCGGATTCGGGTACAATGCTCGAAGGGCACGTACATCCGCACACTCTGTGTCGATATCGGCCGTGCCCTTGGGTATCCCTCCGTGATGAGCCGGCTCGTACGGACGTCGACCGGGATGATTGGGCTTGACCGATGCTTGACGCTTGAGCGTATTGAGCAGCTGTACCGGGAAGGCCGATTGGACGAGCACCTTATCCCTTCGGATCAGGCGCTAGCGCATTTGCCGAAGGTTGTCGTGTCGTCTACGGAAGCGCTCCACGCCTCCCAGGGCAAATCGCTGCCCGCTCATGGACGTGATGTGGACGGGTTAGCGCGCTTGTACGACCCGGAGGGCCGGTTTCTCGGCCTTTTCCGCCAAGACCCGGAACAGCAGCGGCTGCGTCCGGAGAAAGTATTCGTGTAGCGGCAAGCTGCAGGAACATAAAAGGGGAACGTACTGCCATGCAAGTGATCGAATTATCGTATCCGCTCTCGCTCTCGCGTGCAGCCGGTCCGGAAGCGGGCCAAGTGATGGCGATCGGCGATTTTGACGGAGTTCATCTGGGGCATCGGGAAGTGATTCGCAAGGCGGTGGAGACGGCCAAGCAGCGCCGGGTGCCGGTCTCCGTTATGACGTTTCATCCGCATCCCCGCGAGGTGCTCGGTCAGGGCCGCTATACCCATTATTTGTCGCCGCTTGAGGACAAGCTGGATGCATTCCGGGAGCTGGGCATCGATTATGTCTACCTCGTTCATTTCAATCTTGCTTTCTCGCAAGTGACGGCCGAGCAGTTTGTGACCGAAATGCTGCTACCGCTTGGCCTCGATACGGTCGTGGTAGGCTTCGATTTTGCTTTCGGCCATCAGGCGCGCGGCAACGCGGATACGTTGTGCGAGTGGGCCAAGGGACAGTTTGTCGTCGAAGTCGTACGCCCGTTTCATCTGGACGGGGAGAAGGTGAGCAGCACGCTCATCCGACGATGCCTCGAGGACGGGCACGTCGACCATGCGCGCCAACTGCTAGGACGCCACTATCAGCTGAGCGGAACGGTCATCCATGGCGATGCGAGAGGCCGGACGATCGGATTTCCTACTGCGAACTTGCAATTGAACGGAGCCTATGTCATTCCGGTCAATGGAGTATATGCGGTACAGGTGAATCTTGACGGCGTACGGTACGGCGGTGTTATGAACCTAGGCACGAAGCCTACATTCTCCGACGGATCGCTCGTTAGGACGTTCGAGGTCCACATTTTCGACTTCAATCAAATGATCTACGGGGCGAAGCTGCTCGTGGAGCTCGTTTCCTATATTCGGCCGGAGCGGAAGTTCGGCTCGATCGATGAGCTCGTTGCTCAAATCCACCTGGACGTAGAGACGGCAAAAGGCATTTTGCTCCGGCTTACGTAGTTCAACCTGCTGTCATTTACAAGCGCGGCGGGAATGTGCTATACTGATTTTCGTTGCCTGCCGAATCTGGCATGGCGGAACCTTAGCTTGGAAGCACGATCTCACCGACGGCTTCTCGGCTGATGGCGATTTAATTGGAATAGGAGGTGACTTGGATGGCATTGACCCAAGAACGCAAAAACCAGCTGATTGCCGAGTACAAGGTGCATGAGAACGATACCGGTTCTCCCGAAGTACAGATCGCAATCTTGACGGAGAATATCGTGAACTTGACGGATCACCTGCGGACGCATAAGAAAGACCACCACTCGCGCCGCGGTTTGCTCAAGATGGTTGGACAACGCCGTAAGCTGCTCGCTTACTTGAAGAACAAAGAGGTTAGCCGTTACAGCGCTTTGATCGAGCGTCTCGGCTTGCGTCGCTAAGGAATTTCGGAGAAAACAACCGTGTCGGCCTTCGGCTGCAGGTTGTTTTTTTTCGAAGGAAAATAATGTTTTACATAAAGAAGGAAATACTGTTGAAGATGAAGAATAAGAGTGAGATGGACATTTAGAATTTGGAGGGCATTTATGGAGAAGAAAGTGCACATGGATTTGGGAGGACGGCCGCTGACGCTCGAGACGGGCCGACTTGCCAAACAAGCCAATGGTGCCGTCTTAGTACGTTACGGCGATACGGTCGTGCTGTGTACGGTGACCGCGTCTTCGGAGCCGAAGGACTTGGATTTTTTCCCGTTGACGGTAAACTATGAAGAACGCTTATATTCGGTCGGGAAAATTCCCGGCGGATTTATCAAACGCGAAGGGCGTCCGAGCGAGAAGGCGATATTGTCCAGCCGCTTGACCGACCGTCCGATTCGCCCGCTATTCCCTGAAGGGTTCCGGAACGATGTTCAGATCGTCGCCATGGTCATGAGCGTGGATCAGACCTGCCCGCCGGATATCGCCGCCATGATCGGCACCTCGGCAGCCCTTACCATATCCGACGTTCCGTTCGATGGACCGGTAGGCGGCGTAATCGTGGGCCGAATCGACGGCCAGTTCATCATTAACCCTACGCCGGAGCAAGAAGAGAAGAGCGATGTATATCTCGTCGTGGCCGGGACGAAGGACGCTATCATGATGGTCGAGGCCGAAGCGAATGAAGTGTCCGAGGACGTTATTCTCGAAGCGATCATGTTCGGTCACGACGCGATCCGTCATATCGTTGCCCTGCAGGAACAGTTCGCGCAAGAAGCGGGCAAGCCGAAGATGGAAGTGAAGCTGCATGCGGTCGATGCCGGCGTGAATGCGGCCGTTCGGGAGTATGCGCAAGCTCGTCTCGTCGAAGCGATCCGTATCCCGGAGAAGCATGCGCGCCAAGATGCGATCGACGCCGTCAACGCCGATGCCGTCGAGCACTTTACGCCGATCTATGTCGAAGAGCCGGACAAGATCAAGGACGTCAAGGAAGTGCTGTACGATATCGTAAAGGAAGAAGTGCGACGCCTCATTACGCACGACAAGGTGCGGCCGGACGGCCGGGCTTTGAGCGAGATCCGCCCGATCGAATGCGACACCGCGCTCCTGCCGCGTACGCATGGCTCAGGCCTGTTCACGCGCGGTCAGACGCAAGCGCTCAGCGTCTGTACGCTCGGCGCTCTCGGCGACGTGCAAATCCTGGACGGGCTTGACCTGGAAGACACGAAGCGGTTCATGCATCATTACAACTTCCCTCCGTTCAGCGTAGGGGAAGCGCGGCCGCTCCGCGCGCCCGGACGTCGCGAGATCGGTCACGGGGCACTCGGTGAGCGCGCGCTGTCGAAGGTCATTCCGTCCGAAGCGGAATTCCCATATACGATTCGTCTCGTGTCGGAAGTACTCGAGTCGAACGGCTCCACGTCCCAAGCGAGCATCTGCGCCAGCACGCTCGCGATGATGGATGCCGGCGTGCCGATCAAAGCGCCAGTAGCCGGCATTGCGATGGGGCTCATCAAGGACGGGGACCATTTCTCGATCTTGTCCGACATCCAGGGGATGGAAGACCACCTGGGCGACATGGACTTCAAGGTCGCGGGTACCGCCGAAGGCGTGACGGCGATTCAGATGGACATCAAGATCGATGGGATCAATCGGGATATTTTGCAGCAATCGCTCGCGCAGGCGAAGGAAGGCCGCATGTTTATTTTGGGCAAAATGCTCGAAACGATCCAAGCCCCGCGGACGAGTCTGTCTCCATTCGCGCCGAAGATCCTCACGATGCAGATCAATCCGGACAAAATCCGTGAAGTTATCGGCGCCGGCGGGAAGATCATCAACAAGATTATCGAAGAAACCGGCGTGAAGATCGATATCGAGCAAGACGGCCGCGTCTTCATCGCCTCCTCGAATGAAGCGATGAACGAGAAAGCCCGTTCGATCATCGAAGGCATCGTAAGAGAAGTCGTAGTAGGCGAAACTTACCTGGGGACGGTCAAGCGCATCGAGAAGTTCGGCGCCTTCGTCGAGATTTTGCCAGGCAAGGAAGGGCTCGTGCACATCTCGCAAATCTCGACCGAGCGTGTAGCGAAGGTGGAAGACGTCCTGAAGCTGGGCGACCAGATCACGGTCAAGGTGACGGAGATCGACAATCAAGGCCGGGTCAACCTGTCGCGCAAGGCGACCCTTCAGCCCGCCGCCGCTGCCGAGAAAGCTTAACAACCGCATATCGCATAATGAACAAAGAGCCAGACCTGTCTGACTCTTTTTTTCATGAAATGTCGGCTTTTGAGGTTCTCTGCTTACTAAAATCCGCGTTGCCTTGGCATAATAGAGAAAGGCTTGTCATAGGATGGACTAGAATGCCGGACAAGGATCAAATCCGGTCGGACCAAGATCGGACAAAAAGTGGAGGCACAAGGTATGTTACGTAAATGGGCGATCGCCGGCGCGGCCGTCATGTTACTCACTTGGGGGTTGTACCGGTCGGACAACCTGTCGGCGTTTATCACTTCAGCCAAACAGAAGGAAACGATTGCGTATCAATACATGCAGGTGCCGGATTCGATCGGAGAGCTGTCACAGGCGGCTCACGGCGTTCCGAATGTGCCCGGAGAGAGCAAGACGATGGCCGAGACTCACGCCAAGCTCTATGAGCGGATTCAGCAATTGGCTGAGCAGATGAAGAAGCCGCCGATCGACGCGAAGCTGGATAAAGTGTGGAAAGCGGTTCCCGCCCTGAATGGCCAAGAGGTCGATATTGATGCTACATGGCGGAATGCGATCCAATTGTCTGCGGCGAAGGCGGAGGCGTATCCGCTCATTTACAAGCCCATTCCGCCGTCGGTTCGATTGGAGGACCTGGGCGCGCAGCCGATCTATAAGGGCAATCCGGAGAAGCCGATGGTGGCGCTCATGATCAATGTAGCGTGGGGGAACGAATTTTTAAGTCCGATGTTGGATGTTTTGGAGCGACAACAGGTGAAGGCGACGTTTTTCCTGGACGGGTCCTGGCTGAGCAAGAATGAAGACCTGGCGAAGATGATCGCTTCCAAAGGCCACGAGCTCTCCAATCATGCTTACTCTCATAAAAACATGAGTCAAATCAGCCGCCAGCAAAACGTGGACGAGATCGCAAAAACGCAAGCACTCCTTGAGAAGATGGGGGTCAAAAATCATCTATTCGCCCCTCCCTCCGGCGACTACAACGACCAGACGGTCAAGGTGGCGCATGAGCTTGGACTACATACGATTCTATGGACGCTCGATACGGTGGATTGGAAAAATCCGGGCGCGGACACGATTCTTCGGCGGCTGACGCCGAGACTGGAGCCGGGCGCGACGATCTTGATGCATCCAACGGCTTCCTCGAGCGGAGCGCTGAACAGTCTGATCGAGAGCATTAAGAAAAAAGGGCTTGTTCTGGGCACCGTTTCGGAGCTTATTTCCCCGGAGCGCATTCCTTCGGTTGAGGAGCCGATAAAATTTTGATATATTGAAAGCATTGTTTGGTGAAGATTTACATTGTGAGGGGGTGTCCCGGTTGAACAAGCTTCAATTGCAAAATGGGTTGCGGGTGATTCTGGAGAAGATTCCGACTTGCCGTTCCGTATCATTCGGTATTTGGGTCAAAACAGGATCGCGCAATGAGAACGTGACGAATAACGGGATCTCTCATTTCATTGAGCATATGCTTTTCAAAGGTACGGCGCGCTTTACGGCCAAAGAAATCGCCGAGACGTTCGACGGCATCGGGGGCAACGTGAACGCCTTCACCTCGAAGGAATACACATGCTACTATGCGAAGGTACTCGATGAGCATCTGCCGATCGCCGTGGACGTGCTGGCCGATATGTTCTTCCATTCCTTGATGGATCCGGCGGAGCTGGAGAAGGAGCGTAACGTCATCCTGGAAGAAATCTCGATGTACGACGATACGCCGGACGATCTCGTGCACGATCTGATTGCGAGAGCCGCCTACCAGGACCATCCGCTTGCTTACTCCATTCTAGGGACGCAAGCGAATTTGGAAGCCATGAACTCCGATACGCTGCGCGAATATATGAAAGGGCATTATCGCATAGACAATACGGTCATCGCGTTAGCGGGCAACATCGACGATTCCGTCGTCGAGCTGCTGGAGAAGCATTTCGGCTCGTTCTCGAACGCGGGCTCCGAGCAGGCAGTAGCCGAGCCGCTCTACTCCAGCGAATCGATCTTTCATAAGAAGGATACCGAGCAGAACCACATTTGCCTGGCGTTACCCGGCTGTTCGCTGAGCGATCCGCTACTGTATCCGATGATTCTGCTGAACAATGTGATCGGCGGAGGCATGAGCTCCCGGTTGTTCCAAGAGATTCGCGAGAAGCGAGGTCTGGCCTATTCGGTCTATTCCTATCATACGGCGCATTTGGACAGCGGGATGTTCACGATTTATATGGGTACGGCGCCCAAGCAGACGTCCGAAGTGCTGGACGTGACGATGGAGCTGCTGCGAGGCTTGGCGGACCATAGCTTGAGCGAGCCGGAGTTGAAGAAGGGCAAGGAGCAGCTGAAGGGCAGCTTCATCCTCAGCCTGGAGAGCACGAGCAGCCGAATGAACCGGCTCGGCAAGAACGAGCTGATGCTAGGCAAGCACTACACAATGGATGAAATTTTGCACCGGATCGATGCGGTGACGCTGGACGACCTGAAAGAGCTGGCGGGCAAGCTGTTCTCGCACGCGTTCTCGCTCTCGATGGTCGGCAAGTCGGACCAGGCGATTCAGTCGTTCAGGAGGGATCCGCTTGTCCTCTGATACGCTTGATGTAGTGCAAGTGATGCGGCTGCCGGGGAGCGAAGGCGTCCCCCTGCCGCAGCGGATGTCGGAGCAGGCGAGCGGTTACGACCTGTACGCGGCCGTGCCCGCCGAGGAGCCGCTCGTGCTGCAGCCCGGTCAGCGCGCCCTCGTGCCGACCGGCATCGCCATCGCGATGCCGGCGCACCTCGAGGCGCAGATCCGGCCGCGCAGCGGGCTCGCCTTCAAGCACGGTATCACGTGCTTGAACACGCCGGGTACGATCGACGCCGATTACCGCGGCGAGATCAAGGTGCTGCTCATCAATCTCGGGCAGGAGCCCTTCACGATCCACCGGGGCGAGCGCATCGCGCAGATGGTGTTCCAGCTCGTGCCGCCCGTCCGGCTGGAGCCGGTGCTGCAGCTGGACGAGACCGTGCGGGGGGCCGGCGGCTTCGGGCATACGGGAACGAAATGAAACACGTTGGTGTTGGCGGCGTTTTGTCGCATCCATTGAAAAATAAGTCCCGCCAGCTCAAACATCTTGTTCGTCGTCCTTTTGATTATATTTTATGGTGAGGACGCCGAGCCAAAACTCGCGCGGAACTTATTTTTTCAACGGGCTCGCAAACGCCGCCAACACCAAAGCGTTTCAGGGTCGTTCCCTAGTAGAGGTAGTAGTAAAGTCTGTCTCCGTGCGGAAGAAACGGAGACAGCTTTTTTGTTTTCGCTATTGTTCCAGGTGGAATGAATGGAGGTCGTTGAGGTAGTTTCACTTCCTTATAGGCGCTATCCCTTTCACTCAGAAGAAAGGGGTGCAGGTGAACAATATAGAGGTTGTCTCCGGGAAGGTACTGCACGGAGACAACCTCTTTTTTATCCCTACTTAACTCCAACCGAGTGGTAGGGGAGGGAGGGCAGGCAGAGGGAGTGGAGAAGCGAAGCGGTCGCCTTTGTACTTGCCTGCCACCACCTACCCATCTAATAAAAAGGCAGGCAAGTACAACAGCGATCGGAACCCATCTGCCTGCTCTCCCCGCGCGCAACCGTAACACACACGTTTTTTCCGCAGATGACCCATCTGCCTGCCCTCCCTCACCGCAAACCCTCGGTTGGGCAGGAACCCATCCCCGCCTCCCGGCATAAGATGTCATATCTATGAGGGAGAGGAAAGGAGGGGAACGCTGCTATGTTGACCGGATTGCAAGTTGCCATAATCGGCGGCGATGCCCGCCAACTGGAAGTCATTCAGAAGTTCGTGGAGCTGGACGCAACCGTACAGCTGATCGGCTTCGACAATTTGCAGAATCAATACAGCGGGGCGACAAAAGTGCCTTTATCCCCCGAGGCACTGCAGGGCGCGGACGCAGTCATCCTGCCCGTCGTCGGGACGGACGACAACGGGATCGTGGATTCGCTGTTTTCAACCTCGGAACTGCACTTGACCGAGGAACATATCCGCAGCTTGCCGCCGCACGCCAAAGTGTATACCGGCATGGCGAAGGGCTACTTGAAGACGCTCTGCCAGACGGCGGGAATCAAGCTGGTCGAGCTGCTGGAACGGGACGATGTGGCGATCTACAACTCGATCCCGACGGCCGAAGGGGCGCTCATGATGGCGATACAGAACACCGACATCACGATTCACGGGTCGGTGTGTATGGTGTTGGGCCTTGGCCGGACGGGATTTACGATGGCGCGGACACTGCAAGGACTCGGCGCGCAGGTGAAGGTCGGCATTCGCCGTCCGGAGCATTACGCCCGGGCTTGGGAGATGGGTTTTACCCCGTTTTACTTGAATGATCTGGCTCAGCAGGTCTCGAATATCGACTTGCTTTTTAATACGATACCGACTATGATAGTCACAGCACAGATTATCGCCAATATTCCGCACCGGGCGGTCCTGATCGACCTGGCCTCAAGGCCGGGAGGAACGGATTTTCGCTACGCCGAGAGGCGTGGGGTGAAGGCCATGCTGGCCCCCGGATTACCTGGAATCGTCGCTCCCAAAACAGCTGGACGCATTATAGCCAACACCGTCAGCCAGTTGATCATGGAAGATGCCGTTACAGGGAGGAATCGAGAATGAATTGGCAAGGGAAAACCGTAGGATTCGCGCTAACCGGATCCCATTGTACGTTTGCGGAGACGATGCCGCATATTCAGGCTTTCGTCGATCAAGGAGCGCGCGTAATTCCTATCGCATCGCAGACTTTGATGACGACTGATACCCGTTTCGGTACTTCGGAGAATTGGCAGAAGCAGCTGAAAGATATTACGGGGAATGATATCATTTCTACAATTGTGGATGCGGAACCACTGGGGCCGTCCAAACTGCTGGACGTCATGGTCATTGCCCCATGCACAGGGAATACGACCAGCCGGCTCGCGAACGCCATGACCGATAGTCCGGTGCTCATGGCCGCCAAGGCACAGATGCGCAACCAGAGGCCCCTCGTGCTGGCGATTTCTACGAACGACGGATTAGGGCTGAATGCGGCGAATATCGCCAAACTGCTCGTCGCGAAGAACATTTATTTCGTCCCCTTCGGACAGGACGCTCCTCATGTGAAGCCGAACTCGTTGGTAGCACGGATGGAGCTCGTCGTGGAGACATGCGCGGCAGCACTCGAGCATAAGCAATTGCAGCCGATGGTGATTGAGAAGTTCAATTATATGAACGCTTAATAGATTGATTTTTTCAAGGGGAGAGCAGGACATGTCGAATCAAAAGCAGTTTACCGTAGCAGTCGTTGGAGCAACCGGAGCCGTGGGCGAACAGATCATTCGCTTGCTGGCGGAGAGAGATTTCCCCATTAAAGAGCTGAGACTCTTGTCTTCGGCCCGGTCCGCGGGCAAGGTCATCCCCTTCAAGGGCCAGGACGTGATCGTCCAAGAAGCTACGCCGGACAGCTTCCGCGGCGTCGAGATCGCGCTGTTCAGCGCGGGCGGAGACATCAGCCGACAGTTGGTGCCGCATGCGGTCGAGCATGGGGCCGTCTGCATTGACAACACGAGCGCGTTCCGGATGGATCCGGAGACGCCCCTTGTCGTGCCGGAAGTCAACGTCGACAAGATCAGTGAGCATAAGGGCGTCATCGCGAACCCGAACTGCTCGACGATTCAGATGGTGGCTGCACTGAAGCCGTTGTACGACCGCTACGGGATCTCCAGAATTATCGTCTCGACGTATCAGGCGGTATCCGGAGCCGGAGCGAAGGCGATCGACGAGATGCTGCGCCAATCGAGAGACGTACTGGAAGGTAACGATGTGAATCCGCAAATATTGCCGGTCGGTTCGCTGCCGGTGAAGCATCAAATCGCGTTTAACGCCATTCCGCAAATCGACAAGTTTGGGGACAACGGCTTTACTTATGAAGAAATGAAGATGATCAACGAAACGAAGAAAATCATGGGCGACGATTCGATCGAAGTAACCGCCACATGCGTCCGGATTCCGGTCGTGTACGGTCATTCGGAATCCGTGTACGTGGAGTTGAAGTCGGACTTCGACGTGGAAGAAGTGAAAGCTTTGATCGCCGATGCGCCGGGAATCGTACTGCAGGACAATCCGCAGGAGCAGGTGTACCCGCTCGCGACCGACGCTGCCGGGAAGCTCGAGACGTTCGTAGGCCGCGTACGGCGCGACCTGAACAACCCTCGCGCCTTGAACATGTGGATCGTGTCCGACAATTTGTTGAAGGGCGCCGCATGGAATGCGGTGCAGATTGCCGAGTATATCGCGATCGAGCAGCAGTAAGCGGATTTGGACGGCGGACTCGGCTTAGCCGGTCCGCACGATTTTGACGGTTATTCGAGTTTGGAGGGAAGACCATGCGCATTCTTGTGCAGAAGTTCGGTGGAACTTCCCTCTCCGATGCCTTATCCAGAGCTCACGCCATTCATCACATTCAACATGCGCTAGCCGAATCCTATGCTTTAGTCGTCGTAGTATCCGCCATGGGCAGACGGGGAGACCCTTACGCTACGGACACGCTGCTGGACTTGGTCCGGCATCAGGGAAATGCTTTGCCCGCTAGGGAGAAGGATATGTTGTTGGGCTGCGGAGAGATCATCTCTGCGGCTGTGCTTTGCAGTGAATTGAATGCGCTCTCCATTCCGGCTGTCGTTCTCACCGGCGGACAGGCAGGGATTCGCACGAACGACCGGTACGGGAATGCCCGTATCGAGTCGATTCAGCCCGCCCGCATTTTGCACCAGCTTGGTCTGGGTCGCGTCGTGATTGTCACCGGGTTCCAAGGCCAATCCGACGAGCAGGACATGACCACACTGGGGCGCGGCGGCAGCGATACGTCGGCCACCGCCCTGGGGGCAGCATTGAAAGCGGAGTTTGTAGATATTTTCACGGACGTGAACGGCATCTTCACCGCCGATCCTCGACTCGTAGCCGATGCGCAGTCGATCGTAAGCGTCACGTACGCCGAGATTTGCAACATGGCTTATCAGGGGGCGAAGGTGATTCACCCCCGCGCAGTCGAGATCGCCATGGAGGCCAACGTACCCATTCGGGTCCGCTCGACGTTCACCGAGGATCTGGGCACGCTGGTGGCTTCCCCGGATTCGCTCCGCAGCCTGAACCAAAAGCTGAAGGACCGGCATGTGACAGGCATCGCCCACTTTCCGGGGCTGACGCAGATCCGGGTCACAGCGGGAGAAGGGCAATACGATTTGCAGCTTCGGGTGTTTAAGACGATGGCGCAGCATCAGATCAGCGTCGACTTCATCAATGTGAATCCGTCCGGCATCATGTACACCGTCTTCGATCATGAGGCCGATCGGGCCTCTTCGATGTTGAGGGATCTCGGCTATGAGCCGGAGCTTCTTCCAGGCTGCGTGAAGGTATCCGTCATAGGGGGAGGCATGAACGGCGTTCCCGGGATTATGGCGCAAATCGTGGAAGCCTTGACGGAAGAAGACATTCTCATCCTGCAATCGGCCGACTCCAATACGACGATCTGGGTATTAGTCCAGCAGTCGGATATGGTGAAGGCAGTCCGTGCGTTGCATCAGAAGTTTCAATTACACAAAACCGTGTGAACGAGGAGGAAGTTTCGCGTGGATTTCGGAAGAGTTATCACCGCTATGGTCACCCCATTGAATACAGACATGTCCATCGACTGGAACCAGGTGGACGCGCTCATCGACTACTTGATCGAGGAGCAGCTGACGGACGCGATCGTCGTCAGCGGCACGACCGGAGAATCCCCGACGTTGTCCGACGAGGAGAAGCTGCAGCTGTTCGAGGCATCGGTCAAGCGGGCGAACGGCCGTTGCCGGATTATTGCAGGAACGGGCAGCAACGACACGCGCCATTCGATCCACTTGACCCAAGCGGCTGAGAAGCTGGGGGTAGACGGCGTCCTGCTCGTCGCGCCTTACTACAATCGGCCGTCGCAAGAGGGCATGTATCAGCATTTCAAAGCGATCGCGGAGAGCACGAAGCTGCCGGTCATGCTGTATAACGTACCGCACCGCACCGGGATTCAGTTGGCCGCGGATACGACCATTCGGCTGTCCCGGATTCCGAACGTCGTAGCCTCCAAGGAAGCGACTCCGGATTTGAACCACATTACGGAGGTCATCTCCAAATCGGCGGAAGGCTTCCGCGTCTATGGCGGAGACGACAGCTTGACCTTGCCGGTCCTGTCGATAGGAGGATATGGGATCGTCAGCGTGGCGAGCCATGTGATCGGTCGGGAAATGAAGCAAATGGTCGAGGCGTTCCTAGGTGGAGAGAACCGGCGTGCGGCCGAATTGCACGCGCGGCTATACCCGATTTTCACCGGCATCTTCAAGGTGCCGAGCCCTGCAGGGATAAAGCATGCGTTGAATTCCAAGGGGGTCCAAGTCGGGGGCGTTCGTCTCCCGCTGCTTGCCGTATCCCCGGAAGAAGGCCGGTTCGTCGAATCGCTTTTTTGACAGATTCAGTTTATATTGCACCCTTCTGAGTTTTAATGCCGGTGCGGATACGCTCGGGGCACTCGACTTGTATTCGCTCCTCGGCATCATGTATAATAATGGCAAGTGACTGGTTCGGTTAGTTTCGGCAATGGGTTGTTTGAAAAAGATCGTCGTCAATTTCTATTAGGAGGTATAGTCTTGTCTAAGAAAAATATAGAGAAATTATCCATTTTCGCTCTTGGCGGCGTGGGCGAAATTGGGAAAAATATGTACGTGGTCCAATATGCGAACGACATTGTCGTCATTGATTCGGGGTTGAAGTTCCCTGAAGAAGACATGCTCGGAATCGATATCGTCATTCCCGATATTTCGTACTTGATTGAGAATCGGGACAAAGTAAGAGGCATTCTGATCACGCACGGGCACGAAGACCACATCGGCGGATTGCCGTACGTGCTGAAGAGCCTGAACGTTCCCGTCTATGCGACCAAGCTCACCATGGGCTTGATCGAGAGCAAGCTGAAGGAAGCGAACCTGCTCGGCGATACGAAGCGTATCCTGATCAACAGTGAGACGGAAGTCCAGATGGGTTGCATGAAAGCGTCCTTCTTCCGGACAAACCATAGTATTCCGGATTCCGTAGGCGTATGCCTCGCAACACCGGAAGGCAATGTCGTGCATACCGGGGACTTCAAATTCGATCAGACGCCGGTGAACGACCAATACGCGGATTTGCATCGGATGGCGGAACTCGGAAGAAACGGCGTACTGGCGCTTCTCTCAGATAGCACGAATGCCGAGCGCCCCGGCTACACCGGCTCCGAGCGTTCCGTCGGCAAGGAACTGGAAGAAGCATTCCGCCGGGCCAAGCAGCGCGTCGTCGTGGCGACCTTCGCCTCGAACGTGCACCGGGTCCAGCAAGTGATGGACGCAGCCGTAGCCACGCGGAGGAAAGTCACGGTTATCGGACGCAGTATGGTGAACGTCGTCTCCATCGCTCAGGAGCTGGGCTACCTGAACATTCCGGAGGGCATGCTGATCGAGCCTGAGGAAGTGAACAAGCTGGCGGCCGATCGCGTAGTCATTTTGTGTACAGGCAGTCAGGGAGAGCCAATGTCCGCGTTAACCCGGATGGCCCGGTCGACGCACCGGAAGGTCGATATTCTTCCGGGTGACACAGTGATCATCGCCGCCACGCCGATCCCAGGCAATGAGCGCTACGTAGGCCGCGTGGTCGACGAGCTGTTCCGGATCGGGGCGAACGTGATCTACGGACCCGGCTCCGTCTCGGGCGTACACGTCTCAGGTCACGGCAGCCAGGAAGAATTGAAGCTGATGCTGAATCTGATGAAGCCGAAGTACTTCATGCCGATTCACGGCGAGTATCGGATGCTTCGCCAACACTCGTTGCTAGCGGAGTCGGTTGGCATGGATCGGGAGAACATCTTCATCTGCGATAACGGCGACACGGTCGAGATCCAAGGTGGGGTTGCCCG
Organism: Paenibacillus sp. HJGM_3; assembly: GCF_045062745.1. Lineage (NCBI taxonomy): Bacteria > Bacillati > Bacillota > Bacilli > Caryophanales > Paenibacillaceae > Paenibacillus > Paenibacillus sp. HJGM_3. The sequence continues at coordinate 180,381 of NZ_JBJGED010000011.1, read as the reverse complement.
CCGAGGGGCGAAGGTCACCTCCGGCAACACGCTGATCGACGGACTGGGCGTGGGCGACGTAGGCAATATCGTCCTGCGGGATCGCAAGCTATTGTCCCAAGACGGCATTCTGGTCGTCGTCGTCACGCTGAGCAAGCAGGATGGCGCGATCATGTCCGGACCGGATATTATTTCGAGAGGGTTCGTGTATGTACGCGAGTCCGAAGGGTTGCTCGACGAAGCGAATCGGATCGTCACCAACACCTTGAACCGACTTATGGTAGAGAACGTCAACGAATGGGCGTCGCTCAAAACGCAAGTAAAAGATGCACTAGGACGATTTTTGTACGAACAAACCCGCAGAAGACCGATGATTCTTCCAATTATTATGGAAGTTTAGCCTTACCACATACAGTCACTTGTACACCTGTATCGCACCACCTCACGGAACACTCGTGAAGCATGCGCTGGGTACAATCCGCCTCTGGGACCTCGAACCTCCCAGGGGCTTTTTTGATGGAATTTCGGGTTCATGGAAGTAAGGAGGTTTGTCTGATCCGCCTTTCGTTCGCATAAAAATGCCGCTTCAACCGATACTAGGTAAGATCCTTACGTGCAGGAGGCATGCGTCCATGGCGAATTATACGACGAACGAGCAGGAGCCCCAGGAAGCGCCGGAAGAGAAACGCAGGAATCCGGTGTTGGACAACATTCAGCAATTGGGGCAGACGAACACCCCCACAACGGAATCGAACATTTATTGCATGACGATTATCGGTCAGGTCGAAGGCCACCTCGTGCTCCCGCCGCAGAACAAGACGACGAAATATGAGCACCTCATCCCCCAATTGGTCGCGGCCGAGCAAAATCCGAAAATCGAAGGGATGTTGATCATCCTGAATACGGTCGGGGGCGATGTTGAAGCCGGACTCGCCATCGCCGAGATGATCTCCACCATCTCCAAGCCGACGGTTACGCTCGTGTTGGGGGGCGGCCATAGCATCGGCGTGCCGATTGCCGTGTCGGCGGATTTCTCCTTTATTGCGGCGACGGCGACGATGACGATACATCCGATTCGGTTGAACGGGCTCATCATCGGCGTGCCGCAGACGTTCGAATACTTGGAGAAGATGCAGGAGCGGGTCATTCGCTTCGTGACGCATCATTCCCGAGTCGAAGAGCAGGTGTTCAAAGAATTGATGTTCAAAACCGGCGAACTGACGCGCGACATCGGAACGACCGTCATCGGCAATGACGCGGTGAAGTACGGCCTGATCGATCGCGTCGGCGGCATTGGCGAGGCATTGCGGGAGCTGAACCGCCGGATTGAGGAGATTCGCGTGATGAAGAACGGCTTCGCCGTCCCGACAGGAGTGGGGCCGTCATGATTTTTTATTCCAGCATTCCCGACGAAATCGTATTCGATGGGTGGGACGTACCGCGGGAGAGGCCGATGGAGGTGAACGTGAATGGACTGCTGATGGAGGTGCTCCCCGTGTCCTCCACACAGGCTGCGATCGTACGGCTAATATGCCCGGATCCCCAAGTGTACTTGAATCCCGCCTATGCACCGGGACAAATGATTGCGTATCAGCCCACATTGGCTCAACCCGGCTTTGGAACCGGATCATAAGTTTGGCGGGAATATTTTAAGGAAAGCGCTCTTTGCAGCGCTTTTTTTGTTGCCGGGCGTTCTTGGAACGTTCGAGTTGCGCCTCATTCCTCTTATGCAGCTTGTCCGCCGTATGGTATAATATAGCATCGGAGGTGAAACACTTGGCTAAGCGCAAACGCAAAAACGGGTCCTTGTCCGTCCAGTTGAAATATGAACTGTACGGAATTCTAATTCTCATCTTTTCCATCATCGCGCTCTCGGAGCAGGGGTCGGTTGCCAGGTCGTTAACTTACTTATTCCGGTTTTTCATCGGCGTGTTTGACTGGGTCATTCCAGTGATCTTCATCTATATCGGCCTCTATGCGATGATCCGCAGAGCATGGCCGAGGCAGTGGTCGGCGCGGAAAACGGGACTGCTGCTCGTCTTGCTGGGCTTTTTGATTATGAACCATATCACGATGTTCCAGGAGTTGGATCCGAACGAGCAATTCCTTTCCGCAGGGTGGATCATTTCCGTTACGTGGACGGCGCTGATCGACGGGCTGAGTCCGACGGTGCAGGGGACCGAGATTTTGTCGGGCAGCGTCGGCGGCGGCATGATCGGTGCGTTCCTGTACGCCTGCTTGTACATGCTGTTCGACAATTTGGGCGCTAAACTGATCGAGTACACGATGTTTGCCATCGGGTTCGTCCTCATCACCGGATTGTCGTATGTGGACATGATGGCGAAGGTGAAGGGCTTGTTCCGGGGAACCGGTACCCATCTGAGGCAAAGCTTCCTGGACATGTTCATGCTGCTCAAAGGGCGGCCGAAGCCGATCGTAAAAGCGAAAACCGCCGCTGCACGAACCGTACCTGCATACATACCGGATGACGACGACATCGATGAAGAACCGCTGCCGGTGTTCACTCGGGAAAAGAGAAAACCGGTGTTTTTCCAGCTGTTAAGCGGGAAGAAAGCCAACCAAACTACACAAGCGGGTGACACAGGGGCGGATAGATCTCCAGCTCCGGCGGCTTGGGATCCGGAGGACGAAGAGGACATGGCGGGATCGCCGCTCTTGGCGCCGCCATCTGACCCCATTGACGATCCTGGGCCAGAAATGCCGGTCATCCGGGACTTCCAGGAGCAGGTCGAACAGGAGACCGACGGACCGATCCATGCCTCGTGGGTCACTCCGTCCAAGGAGAAGCCGTCCGACGCCGCAGCGAAGAAGAACGGCAAGTCCGACGAGGAGGGGCCGCTTGACGATGCGGAGCTTGCTTTCGATGGCGAAGGTCCGCCGGCACAGCCGGTCAAGCCGTACGAGCTCCCCTCGCTCCAATTGCTCGCCAGGCCGGCTGGAGCCGGCAAGGGCGGGGACCAGTCGGACTACAAGGTCATCGCCAAGAAGCTGGAGTCGACCTTGGAAAGCTTCGGCGTCCGGGCCAAAGTGCTGGAGGTCGTACGCGGCCCGGCGGTAACCCGGTATGAGATTCAGCCGGACGTAGGCGTCAAGGTCAGCCGGATCGTCAGCCTCACCGATGACATCGCACTCGCGCTGGCGGCCAAAGACATCCGGATGGAAGCGCCGATTCCCGGCAAGTCCGCGATCGGGATCGAAGTGCCCAACACCGAAGTGTCCGTCGTCACGATGCGCGAAGTGATGGAGAGTCCGGTGTTCCAGGAATCGAGCGCACGGTTGAGTATCGCCTTCGGCCGGGACATCGCGGGACAAGCGATCGTCGGCAACCTGGCGCGCATGCCTCACTTGCTCGTGGCCGGCGCTACAGGCTCCGGGAAATCCGTTTGCATCAACGGGATCATCACCAGCATCCTGTACAAGGCAAAACCCGACGAGGTCAAATTCCTCATGATCGACCCGAAGATGGTCGAGCTGAACGTGTACAACGGCATCCCGCACTTGCTCGCGCCGGTCGTGACCGACCCCCGCCGGGCTTCTCTCGCCTTGAAGAAGGTAGTCGTGGAGATGGAGAAGCGTTACGAGCTGTTCTCGAAGAGCGGCACGCGCAATATCGAAGGCTACAACGCAATGCTGATCGAGAAGAAGGAAGGCGCGCCGCTGCCCTACATCGTCGTCATCGTGGACGAGCTCGCCGATTTGATGATGGTCGCCTCGAACGATGTGGAGGACGCGATCTGCCGATTGGCCCAGATGGCCCGCGCAGCCGGTATTCACCTTATTATCGCCACGCAGCGTCCCTCGGTCGACGTCATTACCGGCGTCATCAAGGCGAACATCCCGTCGCGGATCGCTTTCGGTGTGTCGTCGCAGGTGGATTCGCGGACGATTCTGGACTTGGTCGGAGCCGAAAAGCTGCTAGGACGGGGAGACATGCTGTTCCTGCCGATGGGCGCCTCGAAACCGGTCCGGGTGCAAGGAGCGTTCCTCTCGGACGCCGAGGTGGAGACCGTGGTCCATTTCGTCAGCAATCAGGAGAAAGCCCAGTACCAGGAAGAGCTCGTCCCGGAATTGGAGGAAGAAGGCGTTGCTTCCGAAGAGATCGAGGACGAGCTGTATGACCAGGCGGTCCAGATCGTGCTCGAAGCCAAGCAAGCGTCCGTGTCGCTGCTCCAGCGCCGCATGAGGATCGGGTATACGCGCGCGGCGCGTCTAATCGATTCGATGGAAGCCAAAGGCGTCGTCGGTCCGTACGAAGGCAGCAAGCCTCGCGAAGTGCTCGTTACGTACGAGCAGTACCATCACAACCGCGTCACGTCCTAAACCCGTAAGGCCTCTCGACGACTGCAATCGAGAGGCCTTTGCCTATGTTCCTGGCTTGTCGCGGAACCACCTCCTGCATAATCGGCTACGGCCTTCCTCATACTAAGGAAAAGCTTCTTACATCCAGATAAGGAAGGTTGAGCGATCGTCATGAATAAACGCATTGTGGTGATAACCCTCAGTATATTGCTGCTCTTGTTCGTCTCGATGCAGCTGAAGCATGCCACGAGGTCGGAGGAAACGTTCAGCAGCGCCAAGCTGAAGTACGGCTCCAAAGGGGAAGACGTCTTCGAGCTGCAAGGCCGATTGAAATATTTGGGCTTCTATTTTGGGAATGTGGATGGGGACTTCGGTTCCAAAACACAGCAAGCGGTCAAAAACTTTCAATACAAATTCGGCATGAAAGAAGTGGACGGCATCGCCGGATCCAAAACGAAGCTGAAGCTCTGGGAAGCGACGAAAGACTGGACGTATGAAAAGACGCCGCGGAAGGAAGCCGGAGCTGGGGCGGGAGCGGGTGCCGGCGGCGGAGCGCCTGCGCCGGCCGCGGGCGGAACGAACCTGCCGGCCTCCAACCATGCGGGCTTGTCGGAGCAAGACTTGAACTTGATGGCCAATGCGGTATACGGCGAGTCGAGAGGCGAGCCGTATGTCGGACAAGTGGCCGTTGCGGCCGTCATCCTCAACCGGGTGAAGTCCTCTAGCTTCCCGAATACGGTATCGGGCGTTATTTTCCAACCGGGCGCCTTCACGGCGGTAGCGGACGGCCAAATCTGGCTCACGCCGAACGATACGGCGAAAAGAGCGGTACAAGACGCCTTGAACGGCTATGATCCATCTGGCGGTTGTCTGTACTACTTCAACCCGGAGACGGCAACATCCAAATGGATTTGGACCCGGGTACAAGTGAAGAAGATCGGCAAGCACATTTTCTGTAACTAACCTCGCACGAACCTCCGGAAGAAGTAACCTACGAGTCAGGTTGCTTCTTCTGTTTGTGGCAGAATATAATGAGAGTAACCCAGATACATTGGTAGAAGGTACCAATCTTAGGGTGCAAGCGCGATGAAGGGAAGGGAGACATACCGTTGAAATCGAACGCTACCGTTTTTGAAAGAGACCGGGTGAATCAGATTCGGCTTCATGTTATGCCGACGAAGCAATTCAAGACCTATGCGATCTCCGTCTATATCGGGCAGCCGTTAGCCGAGGACACCGTTACGAACGTGGCGCTGATTCCCTTCGTCATGCGTCGGGGCACGATGCGCTTGCCGGAGACGAAGCAGTTCCGGGAGCGGCTGGACGATCTGTACGGCGCCGGATTCGGATTTGACGTGTACAAACGGGGCGACTATCAGATCGTGCAATTCCGCATGGATCTGATCCACGACCAATTCGTGGCCGGCGCAAGCGGCCTGCTGAAGCAAGGGTTCGACTTCGTGGGCGGCACGATCAGCGATCCGTTAGTCGAGAACGGAGCGTTCCGGGATAAGTATGTCAGTTCCGAGAAAACGACCGTGCAAAAGAAGTTGGAATCGATCGTTAACGATAAAATCCGGTATGCGGCGGAACGCTGCATCGAGGAAATGTGCAAGAACGAGCCCTATCGGCTCCACCCGCTGGGACGGCTGTCGGATTTGCCGGCAATCACGCCTGCCGGCTTGTATGAAGCTTACAAGCAATGGCTGAGCACCGCCCCGATCGACCTCTATGTAGTGGGGGATACTACGATGGAGGAAGTGAAGCAGCTCGTTAGCGAGAGCTTCCCGATCGCGCGAGCCCAAGACGCCAAGTATACTCGGACACAGACGCAGCAAGTTCCTCGAGACATAAACGAAGTGGTCGAGCGGCTGGACGTTACCCAGGGCAAGCTGAATATGGGCTTGCGCACGCCGGTCACGTATGCCGACGAGCAATACCCCGCCGCCTTGCTATATAACGGGATTTTGGGCGGGTATCCTCACTCCAAGCTGTTCCTGAACGTACGGGAGAAGGAGAGCCTGGCCTATTATGCCTCCTCGCGCTTTGACGGGCATAAGGGCATCGTGACGATTCAATCGGGCATCGAATTCGCCAACTACGAGAAAGCCGTCACGATGATTAAGAAGCAAATGGACGCTATGGTGAAGGGCGACATCAGCGAGCTGGAGCTGGCTCAGACGAGGGCGATGATCGCGAATCAGCTGCGCGAGAGCCAGGATTCGGCATTCGAGATGATCGCGCTGGACTTCAACACGCAGCTGTCGGGCAAGGAACGGACGGCGGAGTCGCTCATCGAGGCAACCGAGCAGGTCGATATCGCCGCGATTCGGGAAGTGGCGGAATCCGTCCGGCTGGATACGATCTACTTCCTGAGAGACCGGAAAGGGGGGAACTGAGCATGGAAGCCATTCCGTTCACGAAGCTGCAGGAAACGATCTATCACGAGCAGCTGCCAAACGGCTTGAACGTCTATATATTGCCAAAGCCGGGGTTCCAGAAGACGTATGCTACATTCTCGACCCGGTACGGCTCGATCGACAACCATTTTCAGGTTGAAGGACAGGACGAAGTACGGGTGCCGGATGGCATCGCCCATTTCCTTGAGCACAAAATGTTCGAGGAACCCGAAGGCGACATCTTCGCCAAGTTCGCTTCCCTGGGCGCTTCCGCCAACGCGTTCACGAGCTTCGACCGGACGGTGTACTTGTTCTCCGCGACGGGTAACATCCCGGAGAACTTAAACACCTTGATCAATTTCGTGCAAAATCCTTATTTCACCGATCAGAATGTGGAGAAGGAAAAAGGGATTATCGGGCAAGAGATCAACATGTACGGCGACAATCCCGACTGGCGCGTATATTTCGGCCTAATCGAAGCACTGTATATGCGGCACCCGGTACGCATCGATATTGCCGGCACCGTGGAGTCAATCTCCCACATCACGAAAGAAACGCTATACACGTGCTACCGTACGTTCTATCATCCGAGCAACATGAGCCTGTTCATCGTGGGCGGCGTCGAGCCGGAGCCGATCATGGAGCTGGTGCGGGCCAATCAGGCCGCGAAGAACTTCCCGCCGCAGGGCGAAATTCGGCGCATCTTCGAAGAGGAGCCGAACCAGGTGCAGGCTAAGGTCAAGCGAATCGAACTGCCCGTCTCGCTCCCAAAGGCGATGTTCGGCTTCAAGGAACCGATCGGCGGCGAGAGCGGGGACGACCTGCTGCGCCGCGAGCTGACGACCAAGCTCGTGCTGGACGCGCTGCTCAGCCCTAGCTCCGCCCTCTACCAGAGCATGTACGACGATGGACTGATCTCCGACTCCTTCGGCCATGAATTCAATTGCGGGGCCAACTATGCGTTCTCCCTTATGGGAGGCGATACGAAGGATCCCGATCAGCTGCTGGAGCGCGTGACGAGCGCACTCAAGGATGCGGTCCGAACCGGCATTCCGGCGGAGGCGTTCGAACGGAGCAAGCGCAAGAAGATCGGAGCGTTCCTGAGAATGCTGAACTCGCCGGAAGCGATGGCCGGAGAATTCACCAAGTACAAATTCCGCGGCACGCACCTGTTCCACGTGCTGGATACGTACGAGAGCATCACGCTGGAGGACGCGAACCGCCGGCTCGGTGAGCATGTCGATTTCGACCGGCTCGGCTTCTGCGTTGTGCAAAGCCCCGAAGGAGGGCAGGCATCCTCATGACGAAGCCTCTGTCCGAGACGACCGTCCTGATCACCGGCGCCAGCCGGGGGATCGGGGCGGCGGTGGCGGAACGATTCGCCTCAGTGGGCATGCATGTCGTCATTCATTACTTGAACGCCCATGAGTCGGCCAACGAGGTGGCTCGCGCCTGTTTGGCTTATGGGGTACGCGTACTGACGGTGACGGCGGATCTTCGCTCCAAGGAGCAGCTGCTTCGGATGAAGGAGAAGATGGAGCTGCACGGCATGCTGCCGGATATCCTCGTCAACAATGCGGGGATCGCACACTTCGGCCTGCTGTCGGACGTGACCGAGGAAGAATGGGACCAGGTGATGGACATTAACCTGAAGGGCATGTTCCTGTGCTCCCAGCTGTTCATGGGCCGTATGATCGAGCAGAAATACGGACGCATCATCAACGTTTCGTCCATCTGGGGTATTTCCGGCGCCTCCTGCGAAGTCGTCTATTCGACGGCCAAGGGAGGGGTGAACGCGTTCACGAAGTCGCTGGCGAAAGAGCTTGCTCCGTCCGGCGTGACCGTCAATGCGGTGGCGCCCGGCGTCGTGGAGACGACGATGAACAGCCGGCTCGACGATCACGAGCAGCAGGCGCTGAAGGACGACATCCCGGTCGGCCGGTTCGCCCAGCCGGATGAGATCGCCTCGCTCGTTTATTTTCTCGCCTTGCCGGAATCGGGTTACATCACCGGACAGATCATCAGTCCGAATGGCGGCTGGCTGACTTGATCCATACGGACCATCCGAACCGAACTCTATCGTACCGAGGCCGGACACCTTCCCTGATTTTGGCGCGCTTTTGTGGGCATAGCTCATTCGCGGTTGGTCCAAACTACAACTGCAATTGCACACAAACTTTACGGAGGAGCGTGTCACCATGTCTACGGTACTGAAAAGCTTCGAGCGCTGGAAAGAATTTTTGGCGGAGCGGGTCGAGCAAGCGCACAGAGCTGGGATGAGCGACGAGACGATCTCCAAGCTCGCCTTCCAGATCGGCGAATTCCTGTCCGACAAGATCGATCCGGAGAACAAGGAAGAGCGTATCCTGAAGGAGCTGTGGGACGTCGCGGATGAGGACGAGAAGCGGATGATCGCCCGGCTGATGGTCAAAATGGTCAAATAAATCTCAACTTGCTGAGCCTCCTGCGCAGGGGGCTTTTGCGCGTTGTAGTCGGAAAATGTTTAATGGGTAGAAGGAAAGTGGCGAAAATTGTAGAATAGGAATAAGATTGACCCTATAATCGGGTCGAGGGTTGCCGCCATATCGGCGAGAGTTGCGAGGTGCAGGATGGAAGTCAAACAATGGTACATGGAATATAAAATTCATAAGAACCGCCCGGGTTTGCTAGGCGATATCGCTTCTTTGATGGGGATGCTAGAAGTCAACATTATGACGATCAACGGGGTCGAGGACAAAACCCGCGGCATGCTCTTGCAAACGAATGATGATGAAAAAATCGAATTAATGGGTAAAATGTTGAAAAAAGTGGATAATATAACCGTAACCGCTTTGCGTACCCCGAAACTTGTCGATATTTTGGCGGTCCGTCACGGGCGTTACATCGAGCGCGATTCCGACGACCGCAAGACGTTTCGGTTCACACGGGACGAACTTGGGCTGCTGGTCGATTTTCTGGGGGAAATTTGCAAGCGGGAAGGCAACCAGGTGATCGGGCTGAGAGGGATGCCGCGTGTCGGCAAGACGGAATCGATCATCGCCGGCAGCGTGTGCGCGCAGAAGCGATGGACGTTCGTCTCCTCCACTTTGTTGCGTCAAACGGTGCGAAGCCAGCTGTCGGAGGACGAGATGAACCCGCACAACGTGTTCATCATCGATGGAATCGTCTCCACGATGCGCTCGAACGAGAAGCACTACGGGCTGCTGCGCGAAATCATGCGCATGCCTTCGACGAAAGTCATCGAACACCCGGACATTTTTATCCGCGAATCCGAATACACATATGAGAATTTCGATTATATTATCGAGCTGAGGAACAACCCGGAAGAAGAAATCTCGTACGAGAGCATCATTAATATCGATCAAGAGCCTGGCTTCTAAGAGCTGCCGGGCTTCCTCGGATCGGCCACCATCATCATCGAGCGGCGCGAAGGAGGTGTGGACACAGTGTCGGAATTGGGTCAGCTGTTGAAAAAAGCGCGAATGGACAACGACATCTCGCTGGACAAGCTGGAGGAAATGACGAAAATTCGTAAGCGGTATCTGGAAGCGATCGAGACCGGGGAGTATAAAATCTTGCCGGGGAGCTTCTATGTCCGAGCGTTTATCAAGAGCTATGCGGAGGCGGTCGGCCTAGATCCGAATGAAGTGCTAGGCTTGTACAAGAGCGTCATTCCCGCCCCGACGGTCGAGACGACGGTCGAACCGATCCGCCGCAAAAAGACACACGCCCGGAACTCGGATAAAATCAGCAAGTGGGCCTCCACGATTCTGATGCTCGCCTTCGTCATGCTGATTTTGGGCGTGCTCTATTATTTCATTTCCCAGTCCTACGAGGGAGATACGAAGAAGCAAGTCGACGAAACGGACAAAATTACGGAGAAGAGCGAGCCGGACAGCAAGCCCGCTACCGACGGAGGAGCGTTGAACGCTTCAGGTAATAAGCCAACGGCGACGCCTACCCCGGTGCCGACGCCGACACCGGCTGCGCCGGTTCTGACGCTCGTGCGAAGCGAGGGCAGCACCGATTATTATTCGCTCACGGGTGCGGATAAATTGACGATCAATTATACAACCAAGGGGGAAGAATGCTGGCTTCGGATTGATAAGATAGTGCCGGTCTCGGAAGGGAAAACGGAACGACAGGGGCTCGAGACGAAATTGTACAAAAAAGGCGAGACCCGGGAGTGGGTATCCGACATGAGCGTGTACATCACGGTCGGCTTGCCCGCGGCGGCGGATCTTCTGGTGAATGGGACGCCTCTTACGTTTGCCGATCAGAAAAACGCCCGCAACGTCATCATCGAGCTGAACAAATCGGTGTAGCGGATACATACCCGGGAAGCCGGTTGGACATTCTATCACTAAGCCGTATTATAACTTACGCAAAGTGAGGTTTTCCGACATGGCCGCCAGCTGGGTCGTCACCATCTTGGGCGTGATCGCGAGTTTGCTGGGCTGGTATTTGACCCCGAACGCTTGGGGATACGGGATACTAGGCTTCGGACTCGCCTTTATCGTGCTCGGGATCATCTATATGTTCCGCATGCCGGTGCGCCACCGGTAAAGGACGGGACGTTAGTCTCATGGAAAGCATCCGCGCGGAGTTGGATGCTTTTTTGGCGTTTTAGAGGCTTGTCCGATTTTGACACCCTCCGGGCGTTATATTATACTTGTAAAGATAAAGCTAGACACAGGACAGGTATACCAGTTGGGGGATTGACATGTCGGAAAAAGTAAAAGTGGTTACGCTGGGCTGCGAGAAAAATACGGTCGACTCCGAGATTATGTCCGGCTTAATCCATCAGAGGGGCTTTTCCTTAGTACAAGAACCCGAGGAAGCCACAGTCATTATCGTCAATACGTGCGGCTTCATCGACGCGGCCAAGGAAGAGTCGGTCAATACGATCCTGGAGATGGCGGAGCTGAAGCAATCGGCCAAATTGAAAGCGTTAATCGTTTCGGGTTGTCTTACGCAGCGGTACAAGCAGCAGCTCATGGACGAGATGCCGGAGATTGACGGGATCGTCGGCACGGGGGATTTTCACAACATTACCTCTATCGTGGATGAAGCTCTCCGGGGGAAAAAGCCCGCTCTAGTCGGGAATCCGGTATTCAATTACGAGGCGGCGCTGCCTAGGCTGATGAGTACCCCTCGCTACACGGCATACGTGAAGATCGCCGAAGGCTGCGACAATGCGTGCACGTTCTGCAGCATTCCGATCATGCGCGGCCAATTCCGCAGCCGGAGCATCGAGTCGATCGTAGCGGAAGTGCAGCAACTCGCTTCGCAAGGCGTGCGGGAGATCAGCCTGATCGCTCAGGATTCGACGAACTACGGGACGGATCTGTACGACACGTTTATGCTGCCGACGCTGATGAACCGGGTGAGCGAAGTGCCGGGCATCGAATGGGTGCGGCTGCATTATGCGTATCCGGGCTTCTTCACGGACGAGCTCATCGAGACGATGGCCACGAACTCGAAGATTTGCAACTATATCGACATGCCGCTGCAGCATAGCGAGGACACGATTCTGAAGCGGATGCGCCGTCCCGGACGCCAGCGCGATGCGCGGGAGCTGGTGGCGAAGATTCGGGCACGCATTCCGGGCGTCGCCCTGAGGACCTCCATTATAGTAGGCTTCCCGGGCGAGACGGACGAAGACTTCGACCGGCTGTGCGACTTCGTGAGAGAGATGAAGTTCGACCGGCTGGGCGTCTTCACCTATTCCCAGGAAGAGGATACGCCGGCGTCGCGGCTCCCGAACCAAGTCCCGGACGAGGTCAAGGAATGGCGGGCCAATACGCTTATGGAGATTCAGCGCGGAATCGCGAACGAGCAGAACGGCAAGCGCATCGGCGAAGAGCTGGACGTCTTGATCGAACGGTACGACGGACGGAGCGACGTCTATGTCGGCCGGACCCAATACGACGCTCCGGATGTCGACGGGGAAGTATTCGTAACCAAGTGCAGGAGCGGCATCGGCGAGTTGCAGAAGGTGCGGATCACACACTCGTATGAGTACGACTTGTCCGGGGAGGGAATCGCATGAATCTGGCCAACCGTATAACGCTGGCGAGGATATTCCTCGTCCCCGTCATCATGTTCTTCCTGCTCGTGAAGCTGGATCTGCCGCCGATCAAGATCGAACAGTTCAGCATCACTTATAACCAGATCATCGCGGTGCTCATCTTTATCATCGCGGCGAGTACGGACAGCCTGGACGGCTATATCGCCCGCAGCCGGAAGATGGTGACGAGCCTCGGCATGCTGCTCGATCCGCTCGCGGACAAGCTGCTCGTCTCGGCGGTGCTCATTTCCCTCGTGGATATGGGGAAGCTGGATGCGTGGATCGCGATTGTCATCATCAGCCGGGAGTTCGCGGTGACCGGGCTGCGGATGGTCGGACTGCAGCAAAACAAACCGATCATCTCGGCGAGCCTCTGGGGCAAATGGAAGACCGGGATCCAGATTACGGCGATTATCGCCCTGTTGATCAATAACTTTCCGTTTACGTATATCGGGCTGCCTTTCGACGTAATTGCCAGTTGGGCGGCCGCGATAATCACGGTATACTCCGGCATCGATTACTTCTTGAAAAACAAAACGCTGCTGGACTTTTAGGGGACGCTCTTCGGGGCGATCCCTTTAACTTTATCCCCACAAAGCAAAGGGAAGCTCTCGTAGTGTATTCCTAGTACTTTGCGAGGGCCCCAGAAACACTTTGAAAACCATTCTAGAGGAGAGAGACGGATGAGAGCGGAGATTATTGCAGTAGGGACCGAGCTGCTGCTGGGGCAAATCGTCAATACAAATGCGCAGTATTTGGCCAAAGGGTGCGCGGATTTAGGGATCAACGTGTATTTTCAGACGGTGGTGGGCGACAACCTGCAGCGGATCAAGCAAGCGTTCGACATCGCCCGCGGGCGGGCGGACGTCATCCTGTGTACCGGCGGGCTTGGGCCGACGCAGGACGACCTGACTAAGGACGCGCTCGCTGTGTATCTAGGGCGCTCTCTGTACATTCATCAACCGTCTATGGATAAAATCGAGCATGTGTTCGCATCGCGAGGGATGGAGATGGTCGCGAGCAACGCTCGCCAAGCGAACCTGCTGGAGGGCAGCGAGCCGCTGACGAACGATACCGGACTTGCGGTAGGGGCCGCCATCACGCAGGACGGGACGCACTACCTGCTGCTGCCGGGTCCGCCGAAGGAAATGAAGCCGATGTTCGACCGCTACGTCCGACCATGGCTGCAAGTTCGTCTGACCGGCGTACTGCCGCTGCACTCGAAGATGCTCAAGTTCTCCGGGATCGGTGAGTCGAGTCTTGAGCACAAGCTGATCGATCTGATCGACGGGCAGCAGGACCCGTCACTCGCGCCGTACGCGAAGGAAGGCGAATGCACGATTCGGCTCACTACGCGCGCCGCTACGCCCGAGGAAGGCATGGCGAAGCTCGCCGCGGTCGAGGCGGTCATTCGCGAACGCGTCGGCGAATACTTGTTCGCCGAGGAGGACATCAGCCTCGAGCAGCAGCTCGTCCGTCAGATGACCGAGCGCGGACTCACGCTTAGCGCTGCCGAGAGCTGCACCGGCGGCCTTCTGGCCGAGCTGCTGACGGCGGTGCCGGGCAGCTCGGCAATGTTCCGCGGCGGCGTTGTGTGCTACAGCAACGCCCTGAAGCATGCGCTGCTCGGCGTGCCGCTCGAGCTGCTCGAAGGGCCCGGCGCGCCGGGCGCGGTCAGCGCCGAGACGGCCGCGCGGCTCGCCGAAGGCGCACGCGAGCGGGCGGACGCCGACTTCGCGCTCGCGATCACCGGCGTCGCCGGGCCTTCCGAGTCCGAGGGCAAGCCCGTCGGACTCGTCTTTCTCGGCGTGGCCGAGCGCGGGCGGCCGGCGGCGACGCATCGGCTGCAGCTGAGCGGCGGCCGGGAGATCATCCGGCTGCGCGCGGCGAAGGCGGCGCTGTATCAGCTGTGGCAGCGGCTGAAGGGCTGATGCTCGCGAGAACACGCTTGCCACTTGGCGGGAGCTGCAGTATAATGAATAGGAACTGACGGAAGGACCGCGGTAAAGTATCGATACTTTGCTGCGGTTTTTTGTTTGAACGCCGCGGCCGTCGAGGTGTTGCGAAAAAAATACGAATATATGTTCGGAAAATGATTGCCAACGGAGAAAAAAACAGGTATCATATACCTAAAGCGAATGATTGCAAGGAATAACTACTAAAACAAAATTCAATTGAATTCCTAAGAAGGAAGTGAGTGGCTTGTCAGATCGTCGTGCTGCACTAGAGAACGCCTTGCGCCAAATTGAGAAGCAATTCGGTAAAGGCTCGATTATGAAATTGGGAGAATCCACGCATATGCAGGTGGAGACGATTCCGAGCGGCTCGCTTGCGCTCGACATCGCACTCGGCATCGGCGGATTCCCGCGCGGAAGAATTATCGAAGTATACGGACCGGAATCGTCCGGTAAGACGACGGTTGCCCTGCACGCCATTGCCGAAGTGCAGCGCGTCGGCGGACAAGCCGCCTTCATCGACGCCGAGCATGCGCTCGATCCTCTGTATGCGAGCAAGCTTGGCATCAACATCGACGAGCTGCTGCTGTCTCAGCCGGACACGGGTGAGCAGGCGCTCGAGATCGCCGAGGCGCTCGTGCGCAGCGGCGCGGTTGACATCATCGTCATCGACTCGGTCGCCGCGCTCGTCCCGAAGGCGGAGATCGAGGGAGACATGGGGGATTCTCATGTCGGCTTGCAGGCCCGCTTGATGTCTCAGGCGCTCCGCAAGCTGTCCGGGGCGATCAACAAGTCGAAGGTCATCGCCATCTTCATCAACCAGCTTCGCGAGAAGGTCGGCGTCATGTTCGGTAATCCCGAGACGACGCCAGGGGGCCGCGCGCTCAAGTTCTATTCCTCCGTCCGTCTCGATGTGCGGCGGGTGGAGTCGATCAAGATGGGGAACGACGTGGTCGGGAACCGGACGAGGATCAAGGTCGTGAAGAACAAGGTGGCGCCTCCGTTCAAGCAAGCCGACATCGATATTATGTACGGCGAAGGCATTTCCAAGGAAGGCAGCATCATCGACATCGGCACGGAGATGGACATCGTCCAGAAGAGCGGCGCCTGGTACTCGTTCGATGGCGAGCGACTCGGTCAAGGCCGTGAGAATGCGAAGCAGTTCCTGAAAGAGAACACGGAGATCTCCGACCAGATTGAGAAGAAGATTCGGTCGATGAGCAATCTAGTCACTTCGATCCCGGCCAACGTGGATGACGAAGAGGAAGAAGAAGATTTGGCTGCGTTTGAATAAGGACGTGGTGATAGAGCGCCCCTTTGCTTCAAGGCAGAGGGGCGCTTTTTAGTATTGAGTTCAGAGGAGGGCAACAGCACGATGACATTCAAGCGGGGACGAGGGCGCAAACGCTATGAGGGCCTGGAGTTGCCGAGCGAAGAGCTCCAGCCGAACGAGGAACAGAAGACACCACTCGAAGGAATGATCACCGCGGTCGAACGGCATCCTAGGAAGGTGAACCGGTATCAAGTTTATATTAATGAAGCATTAGCCTTTACGGTACATGAAGATGTGCTGGTCGAATATCGGTTGTTCCGAGGCCAGTCGATCGATGCCGCTACGGCACTGGCGATCCAGGCGGACGTGAAGCGTCATGCTGCTTGGTCGGACGCGCTCGCCTATATAGGGAGAAGGCCGAGAGCGCTGCGCGAGGTGAAGCTCTATCTGAAGCGGAAAGGTCACGGCGAGAGCGACTGCGAAGCCGCTGTACGGCGCCTCGAGGAGCAAGGATACGCCAACGATGCCCAGTTCGCTTCGCAGATGGCCGAGCATCGCATGCTCGAGCAGCGGAAGGGCCGCCGATGGGTGCAGCAAGAGCTGCAGCAAAAGGGCGTGAAGCGCGATGTGATTCAGGAGGCGCTCACTCAGGTGACGCCTGAGGAAGAGCAGGAGGCGGCACGGCAACTGGCCGAGCGGCGCTGGCAATCGATGTCCGGCGCGCCGCAGGACAAGCGGCGCAAGCTGGCGGCATTCCTGATGCGCCGAGGGTATACGGCCTCGATGGTGAACGGCATCCTCCGCGAGCTGATGGCGAACGAGCCTGCGGACGAATCGGAAGAGATGTGGGAGCCCGAAGAAGATATGAGCTTGGATTGAAACCGAATGAACGCGTTTTATCCAATTTGAATTTAAAGTGCATAGGTTTAGTCGGATATACGCCCGTTTCATGGTTGTTCATAGGCGGATGCCTAAAGATTCCTCCGATCTTTATTCCAAAATGATTAAAAGTGAGGTATACTTATCTTAACTTCATCAGTTTGGGAGAGGATTGGGGAGCCATGAACCAACATAGGGGGAACTGGAAGTCGTATTTACAACTGTTCTGGACCTTTTTCCGCATCAGTCCGCTTTCCTTCGGCGGCGGATTCGCCATGGTGCCGGTGTTCGAACGGGAATTCGTACAGACGAAGCGATGGGTGACGAGTGATGAGCTGGCCGATATTCTGGCCGCTTCCCAGACGATTCCGGGCGCTGTCGCCCTGAACAGCTCGGCTATGATCGGGCATCGCCTCTATGGTGTAGCAGGTGCGATAGCGGCGATGGCGGGTATGCTGCTGCCGACGTTCCTGATCGTACTGGGCCTGGGGATCGGATTCTCCAGCTTGCAGCACCATGTCAAGGTACAAGCGGCACTGGAAGGCATCCGGCCAGCGATCGTAGCTTTAATCGTCTACGCAGGCGTACGGATCTATAAAACTTCCATTTCGGATAAAACTTCGATTCTATTAATGGCGATTACCGCGGTTGTGCTGCTGATGCAGTGGGTATCCCCTACGCTTGTCATCCTAGTCGGGGGGCTCATCGGCATGGCGGTCTTCTTCATGCAAGCAAAGCTGGGTAAACAACCGACCGCACCTATGGCGCGAGCGCGCTATGTCCAGGACGATTCCTTCTTTGGAGATGGGATCTGATGAACATAGGACATCTCGTCGAGCTGTTTCTAACCTTCGTCAAAATCGGCTTCGTCTCCTTCGGCGGCGGCTACTCCATGATGCCGGTCATCGAGCATGAGGTCGTCGCCAGGAACTGGATGAACGCGCGCGAGTTTTCTGATATGATTGCCATATCGGGAATGTCGCCAGGACCGATCGCCGCGAACAGCGCGGTCATTGTAGGATATCACACGGCAGGCGTCCTGGGCGCGATCGTCGCAGCACTCGGCATCGTGATGCCGTCCCTGCTGCTGGTCGTCATCGTGGGCCTCGTTATCGCCCGCTATCGGAGCCAAGCCTGGATGGATCTCGCTTTCAGCGGGTTGCGGCCGATCGTAGCGGCCTTTATTTTCTATGCGGCCGTCCGGTTCGCGCTCGGAAGCGGCGCCATCCAGCGTGTGGACATCCATCTGGTCGGATTTCTCGTCATCTTCGCCGGAGCCTTTATCGCGCTGCTGAAGTACAAGACGCATCCCTTGATCGTGATACTGCTCTCCGGATTGGTAGGAGTGGCGTTATATGTATAAGCTTGGAGACCGGATCTCCACTAAGAAAGCAAAAGAATTATTCGGAGCGATCCGCAAGCAAGCGACGGTGTCGAAGCTCGATCTGTTGGAGCAGAGCGGCCTGACGTCCAGCACGCTCACTCGTATGCTGGACGAGCTGATCGAGGGCGGCTGGATCGAGGAGGGCGGCCACGGCGAATCGTCGGGCGGGCGCAGACCGGTGCTGTACCGGGTCCGCCGCGACGCGGCTTACGCGTTCGGTCTGGATATATCCCGCGCCGCGAGCAAGCTCGTCTTGTGCGACTTGCAGCTGGATCAGCTGGATTCCGTCTATTGGGAAATGACCGAGCGGATGACTTCGGCTGTGCTCGTCGAGCAGGTGGCGGAGGCGATCGGCCGGCTGCAAGAAAAGCACCGGCTGCCCACGGAGCGTTTGCTCGGCATCGGGATCGGCTCCGTAGGGCCGCTCGACCGGGGGAAGGGAACGATTCTGAACCCTTCCTATTTCCCTGCGCCCGGGTGGCATCAAGTGCCGATCGTGGCGATGCTGGAGCAGGCGACCGATCTGCCCGTCGTCCTGGATAACGGCGCCAATACGGCGCTGCTCGCCGAATATTGGGCCGGCTCGCCGAATGAGTACCGGCACCTGCTGTACGTCCGCGCCGGCGTCGGACTGCGCTCCGCTATGATCTCGAACGGGCAGCTCGTCTACGGTGCCGTCGATATGGAGGGCTCGATCGGGCAGATGATTATCCAGACCGACGGGCGCCCGCATCGGGAGAGGCCGCACGTCTATGGCTGCCTCGAGTCTTATGTGTCGATCCCGGTGCTGGAGGATCAAGCCCGTTCCTTGCTGAAGCAAGGGAGGCGCAGCGTACTGTCCGAGATTGTCACAGACCCGGAACACGTGGAGTTCAGCCATTTGCTGCACGCGCTGCGTCAGGACGACCGTCTCGTGACGGAGCTGTTTTTGCAGGCGGCTACTTATTTTGGGATCGGGTTGTCCAATCTGATGAACATCCTGCATCCCGAACGCATCATTCTCGGGGGTCCTCTGATCACGAGCAATGAGCTGTTTTACCAGACGAGCACACAGGTGGCGCTCAAGAACACGATGTACTATCCGGCCTATCCGGTCTCCTTCAGCAGGGGGCGATTGTCCGACGAAGCGCTCGCCGTAGGGGCCGCGGCCATGATCGTGAATCAGTTGTCCGAGTAGCGTCGCGGAGAGGCACGGCCCCGGCTGTATGAACTTGACAATCTTCTTTGGCAGAAGCTAAAATAGGCATGAGCATCATCTAGTTTCGCCACATATTGAATCGTTGTTGCTTGACCCGCGAATTACAATGAAATACGGATTAAAAACCGAATATCCCAAGCTAACCCCTTGGAGGACCAACGAGGGAGGTGAACGAGTTGCCTAACACGATCATCTGGATCATCATTGTTCTCGTTGTTGGTGTACTGGGCTTTGGGATTGGTTATTTTATCCGCAAATCTTTTGCTGAGGCGAAAATTTCCAGTGCGGAACAGGCAGCCCTGCAAATTATAGAGGGCGCTAAGAAAGACGCCGACGCACTGAAGAAAGAATCGGTGCTGGAAGCGAAGGACGAGATTCACAAGCTTCGCGCCGAAGCTGAAAAAGACATTCGTGAGCGTCGGAATGAAATTCAACGGCAAGAAAGACGATTGTTGCAAAAAGAGGAATCGCTGGATAAAAAGTTAGAATCTCTAGAGCGCAAAGAAGAGCAGGTCACCAACAAAGAGAAACGAATTGAAGACACGCAGTCTCAGATCGACCAGCTGTACCGCAGCCAAGTCGCAGAACTGGAGCGCATCTCCGGCCTGACGATGGAAGAGGCGAAGCAGATCATCCTGACCAACGTGGAGCAGGAAGTGCGGCATGAGACGGCGCAATTGATTAAGGAAATCGAGAGCCAGGCCAAGGAAGAGGCGGACAAGCGCGCCCGCGAAGTGATCACCCTCGCGATTCAGCGCTGCGCGGCCGATCACGTGGCTGAGACGACCGTATCGGTCGTGACGCTCCCGAATGAAGAAATGAAGGGCCGCATTATCGGACGCGAAGGCCGGAACATCCGGGCGCTAGAGACGTTGACGGGAATCGACCTCATCATCGACGACACGCCGGAAGCGGTGATTCTGTCCGGATTCGACCCGATCCGCCGGGAGATTGCCCGGACGTCGCTCGAGAAGCTGGTGGCGGACGGTCGGATTCATCCGGCCCGGATCGAAGAGATGGTCGAGAAGTCGCGGAAGGAAGTCGACGAGCGGATTCGCGAATACGGCGAACAGGCTACGTTCGAGACCGGAGTTCACGGGTTGCACCCGGATTTGATCAAGATTTTGGGTCGCCTGAAATTCCGGACAAGCTATGGACAAAACGTATTGAAGCATTCCATGGAAGTCGCCTATCTGACCGGGCTGATGGCCGGAGAATTGGGAGAAGACGTCACGTTGGCGAAGCGTGCCGGCCTGCTCCACGATATCGGCAAAGCGTTGGACCACGAAGTGGAAGGGTCTCACGTCGAGATCGGCGTCGAGATCGGCAGGAAGTACAAGGAACATCCGGTCGTCATCAACAGTATCGCGTCCCACCACGGCGATTGCGAGGCCACTTCGGTCATCGCCATGCTCGTCGGAGCGGCGGACGCGTTGTCGGCGGCTAGACCGGGAGCTCGTCGGGAGACCCTCGAGACGTACATCAAGCGACTCGAGAAGCTCGAAGAGATCACCGAATCGTTCGACGGGGTGGAGAAGTCATATGCCATCCAGGCCGGACGCGAAGTACGCGTGATGGTACAGCCGGAGAAGATCGATGACGCGGAAGCGTTCCGACTCGCTCGGGACATCACGAAGAAGATCGAAAGCGAATTGGACTATCCGGGTCACATCAAGGTGACCGTCATCCGGGAAACCCGGGCAGTCGAATATGCCAAATAAGATCAGCACGAGGAGAAGTGGCAGAAGCCACTTCTCGTTTGCTTTTCCAAACACGAACAGGGGTTGAACAGCATTCGCGTATTATTTATTGGAGACATTGTGGGGGCGGCGGGCCGAAGAGCGCTTAAGGAATCGCTGCCAGAGCTGAGAAGCAAGCATAACCCGCACGTCATTATCGTGAACGGGGAGAATGCGGCCGGCGGCCGGGGCATTACGGCGGCGATCGCCAAGGAGTTCTTCGACCAGGGCGTGCACGGCATTACGCTTGGCAATCATACGTGGGACAATAAGGACATCTTCGACTTCATCGACCGGGAGGAGCGCATGGTGCGCCCGGCCAATTATCCGCCGGGGACGCCGGGCCGAGGTGTGGCCGTGGTGAAGGGCCTGTCGAAGGAGCTGGTCATTGTCAACGTGCAAGGACGCACCTTCCTTCCGCCGCTCGATTGTCCGTTCCAGACGATGGATGCGATTCTGGAGAAGCTAAAGAAGAATCACAAGCACATCTTGGTGGACTTCCATGCCGAAGCCACTTCGGAGAAGATCGCTATGGGGTGGTACTTGGACGGCAGAGTCTCCGCGGTAGTCGGCACCCATACGCATGTGCAGACGCATGACGAACGGATTTTGCCGCAGGGAACCGCTTATGTGACCGATGTGGGCATGGTCGGCGGGCGGGACGGCATCCTTGGCATGGAGCGGACCGCCGTGCTGCAGAAGTTCAAGACCGGGCTGCCGGTTCGGTTCACGGCGGATGAGGGCAAATGGCAGTTTCACGCTGTTGTGATCGAGCTGGACGACGAGACCGGGCTGTCGAAGAAAATTGAGCTCATCCGCCGGTTCGAGACGGAGACCGTCTGGGCGTGATTCAAGGGCTCGTCGCAACCGCCTTGGGACAAAAGGAATGAAATGCTGCTGACCGGAATAGAGTTAGTAGTGGAATCAATCCAACATTCCCGAGGAGGTAACGAGTTCATGGATGTATTAAAAGTTTCAGCAAAGTCCAACCCTAACTCCGTAGCAGGGGCGTTAGCGGGCGTGCTCCGCGAACGCGGAGGGGCCGAGCTTCAAGCGATAGGGGCAGGGGCGCTCAATCAAGCCATCAAAGCGGTAGCGATCGCGAGGGGATTCGTCGCGCCGAGCGGAGTGGATCTGATTTGCATCCCTGCTTTTACCGATATAGTCATTGACGGGGAGGATCGGACCGCGATCAAACTTATCGTCGAACCCCGCTGAGCATAGCGGATGCAGGGCTTAAGCATGGCGGAGGGGCCAGGGATGGCGATTGATTTCCATGTACAGGGGCAGCGAACGCGCGTACGGTCGCGTATCATAGATGCAGGAAGAGAAGACGTCGCGTGAGACGTTTTTCTTTTGTGTATATGAATACATAAACGGAATTGAATTGGAGAGGCGGGATCCGACATGCAAGTGATCGATGCGCACTGCGATCTGCTAAGCAAGCTGCTGCTGAATCCGAAGCTGGATATAGCGGACGAGGCGTCCGGGCTGGACGTGACCCTTACAAAATGGAAGAAATCCAACGTAAAGCTGCAGTGGCTGGCCATCTGGCTCCCCGAGAGTCTGGAGCATGGAACGTTCCAGGACGTGCTGCGCTGCATCGACTTATACGACTCTCACGTCGCGAAGCATCCGGAAGTAGCCCTCGTGCGCACGCGGGACGATCTGCAGCATTTGGAGGGGGAAGGGCGGATCGGGACGCTGCTGGCATTGGAAGGAGCCGACGCACTGGCGGGCAACCTGGCGCATCTCCGGACGTTGTACAAGCTCGGCGTGCGGTCCCTCGGGCTTACATGGAACTACGCGAATTGGGCGGCAGACGGAGTGCTGGAGCCGCGCCAGGGCGGATTTACTAGAAAAGGCCGAGCGCTTGTTAAAGAATGCGAACGGCTGGGTATACTGATAGATGTGTCACATTTATGTGAGCCTGCCTTCTGGGAGCTGACCGAGCTGTCGGACCGTCCTTTTCTCGCCTCTCATTCGAATTCGTTTACCATTTGCGGCCATCCGCGCAATTTGAAGGACGATCAGATCGAAGCGATTGTTCAAAGGAACGGAATGATAGGTTTGAATTTTTACCCGCCGTTCATCGCACGAGGGACCCCGGCTACAATCGACGATTTGCTGAGGCATGTGGAGCGGTTTTGCGAACTGGGCGCCGAGCGGCATCTGGGTCTAGGTTCCGATTACGACGGGATCGATATTAAAGTGCCGGGGCTTGAGCATGCGGGGTGCTTTGGGAACCTGATTGAAGCGTTGTTGAAAAGGTTCAGCGAGGAGCAAGCCGAGCAGTTTATGCATCGGAATTGGCAGCGTTTTCTTGCTCGAGAGCTTCCGGAAGCCTAAATCGCAATAGAAACCAAAATGAGAATGCTATAAAACGAATCAATCTAATCCCGAGATGGATTCAATCGAAAAATACTATGTTTTACACGGGTCGAATATTCTTGCATTTTGACGGGTGAAGTCATAAAATTTGGTTGACACAAGATGTTAAGAATTTGTTACGCCACACAAAATGTTGCTGAGGAACTAGTTCAAAGGAGTGGAAGTTGTGATTAGTCAATTGTCATGGAAGATCGGCGGGCAACAAGGGGAAGGTGTGGAAAGTACGGATCGGATTTTCTCGACCGCTCTGAACCGTCTTGGTTATTATTTGTACGGGTACCGTCATTTCTCCTCGAGAATCAAGGGCGGCCATACGAATAATAAAATCCGCATCAGTACCACACCAATGCGAGCCATTTCCGACGACTTGGATATCTTGGTCGCGTTCGACCAGGAGAGCATCGATCTGAACGTGCATGAGCTTCGTCCCGGCGGCGTAGTTGTTGCCGATGCGAAGTTCAACCCAACGATTCCGGAAGGAGTTAATGCACGTCTGTTCCCGGTGCCTATCACAGCGATCGCTGAAGAACTCGGCACATCTCTAATGAAGAACATGGTTGCTTCCGGCGCATCCTGGGCTCTGCTCGGACTGCCATTGGAAGTTTTCAATAAAGCGGTAGAAGAAGAATTCGGCCGGAAGGGTCCGGCTGTCGTAGAGAAGAACATCGACGCGGTTGCACGCGGCGCGAATTTCGTCCTGGAGCTCGCGGGCGGTCCGCTCAAGGAATTCGAACTGGCTCCTGCCGACGGCAAGCAAAAGCTGTTCATGATCGGCAACGATGCCATCGGCTTGGGCGCCATCGCCGCAGGCTGCCGCTTCATGCCTGCTTACCCGATTACGCCGGCTTCCGAGATTATGGAATATTTGATCAAGCGACTGCCTAAGTTCGGCGGTACGGTGATCCAGACCGAAGACGAGATCGCAGCCGTCACGATGGCGATCGGCGCCAACTACGGAGGCGTGCGCTCCTTGACCGCTTCCGCAGGTCCCGGCTTGTCGCTCATGACCGAAGCGATCGGCCTGTCCGGCATGACCGAGACGCCGGTCGTCATCATCAACACGCAGCGCGGCGGTCCGTCCACAGGCTTGCCGACGAAGCAAGAGCAATCCGACTTGAACGCGATGGTGTACGGCACCCACGGAGAAATTCCGAAGGTTGTCATCGCGCCTAGCACGATCGAAGAGTGCTTCTACGACATGATCGAAGCGTTCAACATCGCCGATCAATACCAAGTGCCGGTCATTGTCATGACCGACCTGCAGCTGTCCCTCGGGAAGCAATCGTCCGAGCTGCTCGACTACGACAAGATCGTCATCGATCGCGGCAACGTGGCGAAGGACTTGCCGCCTCTCGAAGACGGCAAGCTGTTCAAGCGCTATGAGTTCACCGAGAGCGGCGTTTCCCCGCGCGTCATTCCGGGGGAGAAGGGCGGTCTGCACCATGTGACCGGCGTAGAGCACGACGAAACCGGACGTCCGTCCGAGAGCCCGGTTAACCGCAAGAACATGATGGATAAGCGTCTGAAAAAGCTGCAGGACGTTCAGACGAAGCTGACGAACGCGATCAAGGCCGATGCACCGAACGAGCAGCCGGATCTGCTGATCATCGGCATGGGCTCGACCGGCGGCACGATCGACGAAGCGAGAGCCCGTCTGGCGCAGGACGGCATGGCGACAAACCACGTGACCGTGCGTCTCATTCATCCGTTCCCGGCCGACATGCTCGCTCCTTACGTGGAGAAGGCGAAGAAAGTGCTCGTTATCGAGAATAACGCAACAGCCCAGCTGGCGGATCAGATTAAATTGCATGTCGGGTACTCCGACAAGATTCAAAGCATGCTGAAGTACGACGGAACTCCGTTCCTGCCATCGGAAATTCACAATCAGTGTAAGGAGCTGAAATAAGCAATGGCTACTTTAAAAGATTTCAGAAATAATGTGAAACCGAACTGGTGCCCGGGCTGCGGCGATTTCGCGGTTCAAGCGGCCATCCAGCGCGCAGCGGCTAACGTCGGGCTCGAGCCTGAGAATCTCGCGATTATCTCCGGGATCGGCTGTTCCGGCCGGATCTCGGGTTACATTAACTGCTACGGCTTCCACGGCATTCATGGCCGTTCGCTTCCCATCGCCCAGGGTGTGAAGATGGCGAACCGCGAGCTGACCGTCATCGCTTCCGGCGGCGACGGAGACGGCTTCGCGATCGGCATGGGCCACACCGTACATGCGATCCGCCGCAACATCGACATGACCTATATCGTCATGGATAATCAAATCTACGGACTTACGAAGGGTCAGAACTCGCCTCGCAGCGCGAAAGGCTTCATTAACTCGAAGTATACGCCGCAAGGCTCGATCGAGACCGAATTGGCTCCGCTGGAGATGGCGCTTGCCGCCGGGGCTACGTTCGTCGCTCAATCGTTCTCGAGCAACCTGAAGCAGCTGACGACGATTATCGAGGAAGGCATGAAGCACAAAGGCTTCTCGATGATCAACATCTTCAGCCCATGCGTAACCTTCAATAAGTTCAACACGTACGAGTGGTTCAAAGAGAACATCGTCGATCTGGACGACATTCCGGACTACGATCCGTCGAACCGCATTCAAGCCATGACGAAGCTGATGGAGACCAACGGCATGCTGACCGGGATCATCTATCAGAACAAGGAAAAGCAAAGCTACGAAGAGCTCGTGCCGGGCTTCCGTTCGGAGTCGCTGTCCAAGCAGGATCTGAAGCTGAGCGAAGCCGACTTCTCCAAGCTGGTCGCCGAGTTCAAGTAATAGATATAGAGGAGGGAGGCTGCGAGCGATTCGCAGCCTTCTTTTAGTTAAGTGATAAATGTCATATCGGGAACTCATAGAATGTGGTAATTTTTCTTCATCCCTTATTTTGGGTATAATAGAGAGATGCGAAAAAAGAATTTGTCGAGTTCACATTTATGTACATAAAGGAGGGCGACCACCATGAGCGAGCAGCAGCAACAATCGACCGAACGCCTGGTCCCGATCGGAGTGTCGGCACGTCATATCCATTTGTCCAAAGACCATTTGGAGCAGTTGTTCGGGGCCGGGTACGCCCTGAAGCCTTTGAAGCCGCTCAGCCAGCCCGGTCAGTTCGCCGCCGAAGAAACGGTCGAGCTCGAGGGACCGAAGGGGAGCTTCGGCAAGGTGCGTATTCTCGGGCCGACTCGAGGCCGCACGCAGATCGAAGTGTCTCGCACGGACGCGTTCACGCTGGGCATTGACCCCCCGGTAAGGGAATCCGGGTCGATCGATGGGACGCCAGGCCTGATCGTGAAGGGCCCGAAGGGTCGGATCGAGCTTGAGGAGGGGGTCATCGTCGCGGCGCGGCACATTCACTTCCACACGTCCGAGGCGGAAGCGTGGGGCATTCGGGACAAGGACCGGCTGCATGTGCGGCTGCAGGGGGAGCGTCCGCTAATATTCACCGACGTCTTGGCACGAGTCTCGCCGCAGTATGGGCTGGATCTGCACATTGACACCGATGAAGCGAACGCGGCCGGGGTGAAGACGGGGGATCGGGCGGTCATCGTGCAGGGCTGAGCGTTTTATTTTCTAGTGAAAAATGATATACTTGGGGGATAGCAGGCTAGAAAGTAGGTACGATCATGTCCAACAATACGAAGGATTCCAAAGATTACTCCAAATATTTCGACATGTCGGGCGCCAAGGTCATCCGCGAGGACGAGCAAGGCAAGATCATCCGGGTGAACGGCCGCGATATTCATATCGTCTCCCAGCCTTCTTACAAGGATGAGAAGCGGCGGGGCAAGGAAGAGATCCAGGTGCACTACGAGACCGGCATTCCCGACGAGCTGAAGGACCTGGGCCGGGGCAAGACGTACAACATCACCACATACGGCTGCCAGATGAACGAGCACGATACGGAAGTGATTCGAGGCATGCTGGAAGCGATGGGGTACACGGGTACGGAAGACCGCAACAGCGCCGATGTCATCCTGTTGAACACGTGCGCCATTCGGGAGAATGCGGAAGACAAGGTGTTCGGCGAGCTGGGCCACCTGAAGCATCTGAAGCTCGAGAAGCCGTCGCTCATTCTCGGCGTCTGCGGCTGCATGTCCCAGGAAGAGTCGGTCGTGAGCCGCATTATGCAGAAGCATGCCTTCGTCGACCTGATCTTCGGGACGCACAACATACACCGCCTGCCCCACCTCCTCAAGGACGCCTATTTCAGCAAAGAAATGGTCGTCGAGGTTTGGTCGAAGGAAGGCGACATCATCGAGAACTTGCCCAAGAAGCGCGAAGGGATGAAGGGCTGGGTCAACATCATGTACGGCTGCGACAAGTTCTGCACGTACTGCATCGTGCCCTACACGCGGGGGAAGGAACGCAGCCGCCGTCCTCAAGATGTGCTGGCCGAGATCCGGGACCTGGCGCGACAAGGGTTCCAAGAGATTACGCTTCTCGGGCAGAACGTCAATGCCTATGGCAAAGACTTCGAGGATTTGAACTATTCGTTCGCCGATCTGCTCGCCGACGTGCACAAGATCGACATCCCCCGGATTCGGTTCACGACTTCGCATCCCCGGGATTTCGACGATCCTCTTATTGATGTTCTGGCGAAGCGGGGCAATCTCGTCGAGCACATCCATCTCCCGGTCCAATCCGGCAGCACGGAAGTGCTGAAGAAGATGAGCCGCAAATATTCGCGGGAGCATTACTTGGAGCTCGTCCGCAAAATCAAACAGGCGATCCCGGATGTCGTGCTGACGACGGACATTATCGTCGGGTTCCCCGGGGAGACGGAAGCGCAATTCGAGGAGACGATGTCCCTCGTCCGCGAGGTGCGGTATGACTCGGCCTACACGTTCATCTACTCGCCGCGGGCAGGCACACCGGCCGCCGAGATGGAGGATAACGTGCCGGCGGAAGTGAAGAGGGCGCGGCTCGCTCGTCTGAACGAGCTGCTGAATGAGATCGGCCGCGAACGGAATGAGGAGCTGCGCGGTCGCCTAGTGGAAGTGCTGGTCGAAGGCGAGAGCAAGACCAATGCCGAGATGTTGTCCGGTCGGACGCGCACGAACAAGCTCGTTCACTTCCAAGGCGATGTGGCCTTGACCGGACAGCGGGTGGAAGTGCGGATTACCGAGCCGCAGACATGGGTGCTGAAGGGCGAGCTGGTACACGCACCGGAACGGGCGAATGCCGGTTAACCCGGGCAACGACATCAGGAACGTATCGATAGGAGGAACTAGGATGGCGGCGCAAGAACATGAGGCTCACAGCCACGCTCACCATGAGCATGATCATGATCACGAAGGCAACTGCTCGATAGAGACATACAACGTACGCGATCTCATCGTGCGTGAAGATATTATGAAACGGACGAAGGAACTGGCGAACTTGATCTCCACATCGGACGAGGTGAAGTTCTACCGCCAGGCGGAGCAGCAGATCAAGGACCACAAAGAAGTGCAGGATTTGATCAAGCTGATCAAAAAGCGGCAGAAGGAAGCGGTCGCGTTCGAATCGTTCCAGAATGCGAAGATGGTCGAGAAAATCAACGGAGAGATCGAGGAGCTGCAGGATCAGCTGGACTCCTTCCCGGTAGTCGAGCAATTCAAGCAATCTCAAGAAGACATCAATTACTTGCTGCAAATGATCGTCTCCGTCGTCCGGGATACGGTGTCCGAGAACATCAAGCTGGATGCGACCGAGGTCGAGTCCAAAAATTGCAGTGACTAAACGAACCCCGAATAGTACAATGTTTCTGGTGAGCAAGCGGACCGAAATGTTGTACTATTTTTTCTTCGGCGGGGGACACGCATGATTTGGTTTATAGTAAACCGGACATCGGGCAACGGGAACGGCGCGGTGCGATGGGCGCAGACGGAACGGCGGTTGGCGGAGCGCGGAATCGCGTACGGCGTCCGGTATACGGAGTACCGGGGGCATGCGAGGGAGTTGGCGGAGACGCTGGCGGCTCAGCCCGACACCCGAGCGGTTGTTGCCTTGGGCGGCGACGGAACGGTGAACGAGGTGGCCGGCGGGTTGATCGGAAGCGGGGTCCCGATGGGCTGTATCCCGTCAGGCTCCGGCAACGACTTCGCCCGCAGCGTCGGGGTGCCGACCGACCCCCAGGCTGCGCTCGAGCGGATCGTTCGCGGCGAAGTCCGGACGATAGATGCCGCGCAGCTGAACGGCCGCCGGTTCGTCATCTCCGCCGGGATCGGCTTCGACGGCGAAGTCGCGCGAATGACGAACGAATCGTTCTATAAGCGCTGGCTGAACCGGATTCGACTCGGCAGCTTGTCATACGTCATCTCCGTCCTGCGGCTTCTCGTGAGCTACAAGCCACAGACGGTGACGGTCGAGCTGGACGGAGCGGTACAGACGTACCGTCACGTATGGCTGATCGCGGTGGCGAACTTGCCCTACTACGGGGGCGGAATGCGGATATGTCCCGATGCTCGCGGCGATGACGGCCGGTTCCATCTGTGCCTCGTCGAGGGGATTACACGGGGGCAGCTGCTGATGTTCTTCCCTCGGGTTTTTACCGGAACGCATACAAGCCTATCGGCCGTACATATGCTGTCGGCAGCACGCGTCCGGATCCGTTCGGAGCAGCCGCTCGCCATCCACGTGGACGGGGAGTGGGGCGGTACGACGCCGGCCGAGATCGAGCTAATCGCGGGAGGCTTGAACATTATATAAATGTTGGGAGGGCGACTCCATCATGATCCATGTATTGTTCGTCTGTCTGGGCAACATATGCCGCTCTCCGATGGCGGAGGCGGTCTTGCGTCATCAGGTGAAGGAAGCGGGTCTGGACGACCGGATCGTCGTGGACTCGGCCGGTACGGGGGATTGGCATGTCGGACAAGCACCGCACCAGGGAACCCAGCGGCAGCTGAACAAGGTGAAGATCGAGCATAAGGACATTAGAGCCCGTCAAGTAGCCCGAGACGATTGGGTCGCGTTCGATTATATCATTGCGATGGACGCTCAAAACAGGAAGGATATGCTCCGGCTCATGGGCCAACCGTCCAATGCCGAATCGGCTGACGATTCGAGGAAAAAAGTATATTTGTTCATGGATTTCGTGCCGAACGCCCGGGTGAAGGACGTGCCGGACCCGTATTACACCGGCAACTTCGAGCATGTGTACGAGCTGATCGAGGAAGGGTGCCGGAACCTGCTGTCGCATATTCGAGAAAGACTCGCCTAACGAAGCGCAGGATCGCGGCACGGGGATGATTGGTTTTTTTAAGCCGGTTTTACGATCATGAGAATGAAGATTAGAAGGCTAATGGCCCCGACTATCGTATGAAGGTTGCGCACATGCGCGTACTTTCTGGCGACAAGGGAAGGAAGCGGCTCATCTGTTTCATGCGGCAAGTCGGCTAGTTGAGCCTGAAGTGTCTTAGCCGCCGGATTCAGGAATCCGATGACGATTACCTCAAGCCCCGCATAAATGATTAACGTTCCGATTAGCCAAATCTGAAGGATAGACCCGTATGAGCCGAGCCAAATCAACAAAAGGCCGGAGAGAACGGCTAGCGTTCCGAATACTTTAGGGAACATTTCCAGTCGGGCTACCAGCCCGACGGAATGCTTCATGGCTTGGAGTGAGTTGGTCGACTTCAGCATGAACGGGAAGGCATACGCTGGGCCCAAACCAAGTACGGCCGACAAAATGTGAATGATAATCAGAGTAGTTAGCATAAGAGCACCGCTTTCCAATAGACTGAGTTTTCGTTAGTTTTGCATAGCCACAACTCGTGAACGCAGCGCTGCCCACTCCTCGGGAGACAGAAGCGATTCGAACAGCTTACACAACTCTTCAAAGACAGGCGCGGGTACAGATTGCTTCACGAGGGTAAGCATCAGCGTTTGTTCCTGAATCGTAATGGCCGGAATCATATAACGCTGAAAATCGCTTTGGATGTGCGGCGGGATATTTTGACGCAGCTTCACACTCGCTTCCATAAGGAAGGCGTCCTCGTAAGCTTCCCATAATCGCGGCATAGCCACGCATTCTTCATGATAGAGGTGCAGGAAGTAGTCCCCGACGAACCGATTGAGTTCGTCCACGAAGGTTAGCCATGTCCCCGATGGGAAGGTTTCGGCACGTTCGAGAGTTTGAATCGTCTGTTCCAGCCTGATCAAGAGCGCGTCGGACCGCTTATGCTGCGTCTCCAGTTCTTCCGCGACTTCCGGGGCGCAGCTCTCGATCAGCGGTTGGAAATACGTATCCTCGTCGTTCGCATGCTGATGCAGCATAAGCGCGATTCGGTTGAACTCCGCGTAGAACTTCTCGCGTTCCCCGCGATCGGCGACATCGAGTCTTCCAGCCGTCCAGACCAAGTGCTGCAAGGCATGGCGAAGACCTTTATGGATGATCGTAAACAAGTTAAACCGCGTTGACATGTTCAAATCTCCTCCTAATAATGGGTTACTCCCATCATAGAGAAGGAGGCGGCGTCCCGGTATCGGTAGAAATACGTATTTCGTCGGTGGCCGTATCTTTGCAGGCTTGTCTTATATGGAATGAAAAGAGGAGAATGGCATGAAATGGCCCATGGAATTTGCAAGTTTCCTGGAGCGGCCGGTTCCCAAATTCATACATCTTGCGGCGTGGAGGGAAGGGCAGGCTCCGTTTGGCTGTCGGGGCTACGGGTTCGGTCAAGAGCCGGGAGAAGACGTGTCGTGGATCTACATTCTCCGCCACGAGTGGCTTCGGCTTCGCCCATCGCTCCGGGAAGGGGACTGGCTAGCCGTGCTGCTGACTTCCGGAATCGACAATGAGTCCTATCAGGTGAAAGGCCCTTTCATCCGCGTCCGCCCCGTCAACAAAGAGGATCTGGCCTGTATGGACCGGGAGCGCAGTTTGATCCGCGCGACTTTCCCGGATTTGCTGGCGCTCGTGAATGAGAATCCGGCAGACTGCATAGCCCTCGGAGTGAAGGGCGAAGCCGTCTATATCCAAACGCCCGGTCCACTCGCCGGATCGCTTCTGCAGGAAAGGAGTTCGCCGTAGATGATTCCTGCAGCCCTTATCCCTGCTCTCGCGGGTATATTCCCGATGACCCTCGTGACCGTATCGGAGGATCGCGTCCCGAATATCACGAATCTCTCCAGGGTCTGGACCGTCGATTCCGGTCATATCGCGGTGGCCAATCAGCTGCTTAAGAAAAGTATGATCAATTTGGAGAAAGTTCCGCTGGCGCTGCTGCGCGCGGTAGACCCTGCCGACATGCTGAGTTGGGAAGTCGACATCCGCTATGTCCGGTCCGAGACCGACGGGCCGCTCTATGACCGCATCGCGCAGGAGCTTCAGGACATTGCCTGGATGGCCGGCGATCCGCAGCTGATCGAGCTGCGCTCGGTAGTTGTCTTTCAAGTCGAGGCGGTCCGAAAAGGCCAGAGTGAGCCGGAGCATCCCGTTCAGCAGGCAGATGGACGATTCGGGGATATGCTTCAAGCGTTGTCCGAGGTGCTCGATTGGCATAATACCGCCTTCTGGGTTCCCGCCGATGAAGAAGACGGACGGATCGTGACGGCGAGGGGAACGCTTGGCTCCGGGGCTAGTACATTGGATGAGGCTCCGATTCGGCGTCTGGCGGCACTCGTCCGTTCGAGGGGAACGGTCGTCCGGCTTCGGAATATACGCTCGCAGCTTAGGTTCCTCCATACTGTTCGCATGGAAACGGAAAAGCTGGGCTGCGAGACTGCTCGACAAGAGTCCAATGGCCGGGAGAATGAGTTGAAAACGAGCTTCCTAGGATTTCCTCTGCACGCCCTCGACCGGTTTGTAGGCGTCGTCTGCTGCGAAGCGTCGAACGCGGAGGCGGAGCTCTTCGACCAATTCGAGGATGAATTCATCCGGCAGCTGGGCCGGAAGCTCGGCGAAACGGCCGCTCAGGCAGAAGCGCTGCCCGAGGAACAACGGAGGCCGCTGTTCGCACAAGTGGTCAAACGAGCGTTGCTGGAGTGGGCGAAGGCCAAGGAGCCGCATCTGACAGTGCTGAGCGCGAGGGAGCAGCAGGTGGCGGTCTGCGTCGCCCAAGGGATGACGAACGCGGAAATCGCGCAAGCCCTGTTCATCAGCAAGCGGACGGTGACGACTCATTTGGAGCGTATTTTTCAAAAGCTGGAGCTGTCGTCGCGCGCTGCGCTAACCCGCTATGTGCTCGAAGCGGATCTTCCGGCGGACTCGGTGTGAACCGGTGGTGGAGGGTGGATAGGCTCCACGGCAAACCACCCACAGCACCGCCCCCTGTTCGGAGCGAAGCTGCGGGTGGTTAGTGTTGCGGTCAGATCAGGAAGATCGCCACGAGTGTCGTGACGGCGAGGCCGATCACGACCGGCTTCAGGTTGCGGCGGGCGAGCTCGAACGGATCGACGCCGCAGATCGCCGCGGCCGGGATGAGCGCCCACGGGATGAGCGTGCCGCCGCCGACCCAGATCGCCGCGATCTGGCCGAGCGCGGTCAAGGTGGCGATGCCGGAGCCGATCGCCGTTGAGAACAGATGCGCGATCGAGCCGGCGAGCGAGATGCCGGAGAAGCCGGAGCCGTCGAGCCCGGTGATCGCACCCACGGATGTGAGCGTGACGGCGCTCACCGTCGTATTGACCGGCACGTGATTCGCGAGCGCGAGGCCGAGATCGTTGACGATGCCGTGCGACCCTTCCGGCAGCAGCTTGCCGAAGATGTCGACGAACGCCGAGTCGCCGAGATAGAAGAAGGCGGCGATCGGGATAACCGGACCGAAGACGCGGAAGCCGAATTGGAACCCGTCGATCAAGTAGGTCGTGGTGCGCTCCAAGCCTTTGCCTTTGTGCGCCAGCAGGGAAAGCACCAGCATGATGAACAGCGCCGTTCCGCCGATGAGCGCGGTTGCGTCGCCGCCCTGCAGATCGAGCCGGAACATCGCGACGATATCGGCTACGAACAGGAGCGGGATCAGGATGGCCAGCACGACCTTGGAGCGCTGGGAGAGCGCCTGCCGCTCAGGATCGTCGGCCGAGCCGCTGTCCTCCAGCCCGGAGACGGATGTCGTCCGGCCGGTGTACGGAGTCAGTCGGCCCGTGTTCATATCGCGGCGCATCATCCAGAAGGCGACGACTGTCGTCACGACGCCCATGACGATGACGAGCGGGATGCTGGCCGACAGCACGTCGCCTACCGGAATGCCGGCGGCGTCCGCCGTCAGCTTGGGCGCGCCCTGGATGACGAAGTCGCCGGATAAAGCGATGCCGTGGCCGAACAAGTTCATCGCCATCGCGACGCCGAGAGCCGGTAGGCCGACGCGCACCGCGACGGGGAGCAAGACGGCCCCGATGAGAGCGACGGCGGGAGAAGGCCAGAAAAACCAAGAGATGACCATCATGACGATCCCGATAACCCAAAACGCCAAGCTCGGCGTCCGAATGAGGCGCGAGATCGGGGAGATCATCACCTCGTTGATTCCGGTTCGGATCAGCACCTTGCTCAGAGAGACGATGATGGAGATGACGAGAATGGTGCCGATTAATTCTTTAATGGCATAAATAAAACTGTTGAAGACGCCGCTGATCGAGTGGCTGATGGAGTGCGTCGCCACTAGGCCCAACAACAGAATGCCGGCGACGCATACGAGCGTCGTGTCCCGGCGTCGGACCATAAAGCCGATGATGACGAGGACACAGGCCAAGTAAATCCAGTGCAGTGAGACTAATGAAGTCTCCATACGATTTCATCTCCCGGGAAAGGGTTTTCAAGTAACACATAGTATGCGGGAGCCTAAAAATGTGTGTTTATCCCGGTTGACACGAGTCGAAAGAAGGAGGGATCCAACATGCTGGAGGCGATACCGGACCATATTCGGCCGGGACTGAAGGTACTGTTCGTCGGCTACAATCCGAGCTTGCGCTCAAGCAAAGTCGGACATCATTACGCGAACCCGAACAACCGATTCTGGCGGGTACTCCATGGCGCCGGTCTGACGGATCGGCTGTACAAGTCCGAGGAGGGTCGAGCGCTGCTGGACTTGGGCTATGGCTTCACCAACATCGTGAGCCGGCCGACGCGCACGGCGGCGGAGATTACGAAGGAGGAGTACGCCCATGGGGCGCTTCAACTGCGGGCGAAGCTCGAGCGGTATCGACCCCGAGCGGCTTGCTATGTGGGGAAGGGCGTATACGAGCAATTCAGCGGAATCAAGAAGAGCAGCTGGGGCTGGCAGCCATTCTCCATCGTCGAGGGCGTCAGCGACTTTATCGCTCCGTCGACGAGCGGACTTGTTCGGCTGTCGCTGGACGAGCTGGTAGCGCTGTTCAAGCCGCTCGCGCAAATGAGGAATCGGCTGGATTAGACCTCTTTCAAGCGAGGGAGCGCATGATTAAAAACACATTCAAACGGGGGTGCCTCATGCAGCCAACAGCTTATGCGTACAAAGACTGTTACGTCAAGGTCGATAAGAATACTCTGGTCATCGGCAACGAATGGATCGAAAGGAGCTGGAGTGTGTCGGGAGACATCCCGATTTCCGTTTCCCTGCTCAATAAGGCCGACGGGACGGAGTGGCTGGATGCGGATGCAAGAGGACAGCTGCACAGCTGCCGGATTCCGGGGTGCGGGGAAGAACGCCCTCGGACGATGAAAGTGGAATTCGGGACCGACGATGACTTCGGCATCGGGGCCGAGCATTTGAAGGTGACGGTCCACTATAGCTGGAGCGACCGGCAGCTGAAGCTGGAGTATGTGATCTATCCGGGAACCGGCTGGATCCGACAGACGGCATCGGTTCGCCACGGCTCTGGAACCGAAGGCGACCTGCATCCGTCTGAGACGAATCCGGCGCGTTCTGGAGCATCGGGGGCTGAGACTTCCGCTGGAATGGACCAGAACGCGCTATCGACACCTGCCGCCCGGAGCGAAGACTATCTCGATTCGCTGCCGCTCGCCTCGTTCCATCTTCATTGGCAGGCGGTCGAGCTGCGCGATGTGACGGATACGAACAACAATTTGATCAGCTTCGAGGAAGGCTTGCACTATACGAACGATGTACGCAAGCTTCGCGGCAACGTCTTGATGCTCCGGCAGTCATTGCAGCCTACCGGCTTGCTTATCGTGAAGGAAGGGCCGACCCCTCATGGTCATTTGCAAGACCCGGGGGGCGATTTCGAATTCAACCGGAGGCGGCTTCGGGTGACGGGGAGCGGGATCGGGCCGGAAGACTGGAGCCAAGACGAATGGATTCCGACATACGGCTCCGCAGTAGGCGTGTATGGGGGGAGCGAATATGACGCCCTGCGCCACCTCGACGGGTTGCATCGCGCGATCCGGCGTCCGAAGCCCGAGCGGGACTTCTTCCTCATGTGCAACAACTGGGGGGACCGCTCGAAGGACGGCCGCGTCAGCGAATCGTTCGTCCTGGGCGAGCTGCAGCGAGCGGCCGAGCTGGGGGTGACGAACGTCCAGATCGACGACGGCTGGCAGCACGGCAATACGACGAACTCCGTCAATCCGGCGGGCGGCCGGTGGAGCGATTATTATGCGGATGGCGACGGGTTCTGGAACATCCATCCCGAGCGGTTCCCGAACGGGTTCGAGCCGCTTGTGGAGGCTGCGGAACGGTACGGCGTGAGGCTCGCGCTCTGGTTTTCCCCGGATTCGGCGCATGATTTTGTGAATTGGCATAAGGATGCCGATCGATTGCTGGAGTTGCACCGCCGGTATAGGGTGTGCTACTTCAAGCTGGACGGGATCAAAATTCGGTCGAAGCATGGGGAGAACCGGCTCGTGCGGATGATGCAGACCGTGGTCCAGGCTGCGAACGGCCGCGTCTACTTCAATCTCGACACAACGAACGAAATCCGGTTGGGCTACTTCGGGCGCACCCAGTATGGCGGCTTGTTCCTGGAGAATCGGTATACGGATTTCCGCAGCTATTATCCGCATTGGACGCTGCGCAACTTGTGGCTGCTGTCGAAGTATGTGCCGGCTCACAAGCTGCAGATGGAAGTGCTGAACGTAGACCGCAACCGCCATGTATACGGCGACGACCCACTCTCCCCGTATCGCTGCGGAATCGCATACGCGTTCGCCGTCACGATGTTCTCGAATCCGCTGATTTGGATGGAGCTGACCGGCCTAAGCGAGGAGAATATCGGGATCTTGAAGCAAGCGTTGCGTGTCTATAACGAGCATCAACACCATATTCTGAACGGTCATGTGCTGCCGATCGGAGATACCCCGGATGGGACGAGTTGGACGGGCTTCCAATCGATCACGGGGGTGACCGAAGGGTACTTGCTCGTCCTGCGCGAGCTTCATCCGGACCCTTCGGCGTCGATTCCGCTCTGGGGGCTGGAGGCGGGACGCAGCGGCGATTGGCGGCTCAGCCTCCGGCCGCTGCTGTTGATGGAAGCCCGGAATCAATTGGTCGAGTTCGGAGATTCCCCGCAGTCGATTGAAGTTCCGCTGGAGGCCGGGAAAGCAGGGGCCTCGATATCGGTAAGCTTACGTAATCCGTTCAGCTTCGGATTGTATCATTACAAGGTGCTACAGGGAGATAGCGTCTCATGATCCGGATATCGAAGAGGAACCGAGTGCGAACTTTCGCACTTGGTTTTTTGGCGTTTTGGAGTATGATGGAGAGAAGGACAATCATGAGAGAGGCGGAAGCAAGCGAATGAAGTTCAGACCATGCATCGACCTGCACCAAGGCAAAGTGAAGCAAATCGTCGGTGAGACCTTGAATACGGAGAACCGCCCGGTGGTGGAAAATTTCGTGTCCGAGCATGACTCGGCCTACTACGCCGAGTTGTTCCGCCAGGATCGGTTGACCGGAGGTCACGTGATCATGCTGGGCGGGGGCAATGAGGAGGCCGCGGTCCGGGCGCTGCAGGCGTACCCGGGCGGCTTGCAGATTGGCGGGGGCATCACCGCAGACAACGCAACCTCGTATTTGGAGAAGGGAGCGTCTCACGTCATTGTGACGTCGTATATTTTTCGCGACGGGCGACTCGACATGGACCGGTTGCGCGCGCTCGTGGCCGAGGTGGGCAAGGACAAGCTCGTCATCGACCTCAGCTGCAAAATGAAGGACGGCCGGTGGTACGTCGTGACGAATCAATGGACGCAATTCAGCGATTTCGAGCTGACGCCGGACAGCCTGCGCGAGCTGGAACGGTACTGCGACGAATACTTGATCCATGCCGTCGATGTGGAAGGGAAGCGCACGGGGATTCTCGAGCCTTTGGTTCAGCTGTTGGCGGAGTGCGTGACGATTCCGACGACATATGCGGGCGGGGCGCGGTCGCTGGAGGACTTGTCGCGGTTTCGAGAATTGGGGCAAGGCAAGCTCGACATTACGATCGGGAGCGCGCTCGACATCTTTGGCGGCCGCCTGAGCTATCGTGACGTGATCGACCATTGGAGCAAATTATAAGTGGGACGCTGGGCTCGTGACCGAGCCTGGCGTTTTTTTCCACGACGGATAAATGACTTGCCACCTCGGCGAATCTGAGGCATCATAGGAGGAAGCGCTTTTTATCCGGGTCCCCGCAAAGAAACGAACGATTATGTCACTTTGAATGGGGTTTCTCCACACGGTCCACTTATGAATAGATAAGGAGTCCTGGGAACGATGCATTTTCAAACGTATCACTTGAAAAGCCCATGGAAAGCCGAAGCGGAGGATGCGTATGCCATCCATCCCGAAGCCGGGCTATTCGCCGTCATGGACGGCGTCACGCCGCTCGATGCGTATAAGGACGGCGAAGGGCACAATGGAGCGCATATTGCCGCCAACTTGTTTAGAGCGAGCTTCGAGCAAGGGACGTCTCAGACGGACTTGACACAACTCATCCTTGACGCGAATCGGCAGCTGCGGGACAGGATGATGCAGGCCGGCATAGACTTGTCGATCCTGCACGAGCTTTGGTCGACTTGCGTAGCTGCAGTGAAGCTGGAGCCGGACGTCGTGCGGTATGCACAGCTCGGCGATTCCATGATCGTGGCCGTGTATAACGACGGGCGGATCGTGGCGGTGACCGAGAACCGCGTGCGCGGGGTGACGCAACGGGCGAAGCTCGCGAGGAAGGAAGCCCGACGGCGGGGAGAGGAGCTGCCCGACGAGAGCTACTACGATATTCCCCACAACCGCAATCAGGCGAACCGCTGGCTCGCGAACCATCCGGACGGCTACGGCGTCGCCAATGGAATGGAGACGCTCGATACGCATCTGCAGGCCGGGGTGCTCCCGCGAGAGGAGCTGCGGCACTTGGTGCTGCTGACGGACGGCCTGTTCCATCCGGAGCTGGAGTTGACGGACGCTTGCGCGGAGCTGATGAGGCTCGGCCTGGAGCGCTATGCGGAAGTGGTGATAGAGGCGGAGCGGAGGCACGATTCCCCGCCGGACGACCGAACCTGCATCTGGATCACGCTTTAACGAAACCATTATCCGAGGTGAGCCGGCTATGAACTCGTCGGATTTTATCCAAATCCGTTCATTGGAAGGCATTCTGATGATGTACCACAAAAAGCAGGATCTCGGCCTGACGGTGTCGACGCGCGAACTGGTCATTCAGCGCCCGCATATGACGTACTACGTGATGCTGCCGGACATTGTGAGCATATATCCATACGAGTCGCTAAGCGGCAAATCGGTCCGGTTCGTGAGCAACAACGCGGAAGGCTCGCGCGAGATCGCCCGGCTGAACGGGGACACGGGCTCCTACCGGTTGTACGCGGCGAAGGCGACGATGCACAGCAGGAGCGGGCTGTTCGAGATCGGCAAGATGGAGTTCGTGCTGCCGATCGCGGAGGAGATGCTGGACAAAATCGCGAAGTACGGCGAGTTTGACCGGATTTCATAAAATAATTATTTCATCCCAAGCCTTACAAGAGGTGAAGTATGACCGCAACGACTCAAGCTAGTTCGCCAGGTTCCAACAATGCAACAACCGCTTCGACACAACCGGTGAAAGGCAAATGGCCGGTCATGATCAGCATCGTGCTCGCGGTGTTGGTCTCGTCCCTGGATTCTACGATTACGAATACGACGATTCCGCACATTGTGGAAGATTTGGGCGGATTCTCCCTATATGCGTGGACCTTCGTATCCTACATGATCGCTTCGACCGCCTTGACTCCGATCGCGGGGCGGCTGTCCGACCTTTACGGGCGCAAAAAAGTGTTCGCCGCCGGCATCCTCATCTTCCTGCTCGGCTCCCTATTGTGCGGAACGTCGCAATCGATGGTGCAGCTCGTCCTGTTCCGCGCGATCCAGGGCTGCGGCGCCGGCATTCTCATTCCGTTCCCTGCAATCATCGCCGGCGACTTATTCCCG
This sequence comes from Paenibacillus sp. HJGM_3, assembly GCF_045062745.1. Classification (NCBI taxonomy): domain Bacteria; kingdom Bacillati; phylum Bacillota; class Bacilli; order Caryophanales; family Paenibacillaceae; genus Paenibacillus; species Paenibacillus sp. HJGM_3. Next base: position 139,475 of record NZ_JBJGED010000011.1, on the reverse strand, counting down.
GTCAGCAAGCGGGGCGCGATCCAAGCGTTTTTCTCCGGCATGTGGGGATTGTCGGCGGTCCTAGCTCCGCTGCTCGGGGCGTTCTTCGTGGAAGTCGCCAGCTGGAGATGGATATTCTACGTCAATATCCCTCTATGCCTGTTGTCAGTCGCCCTCCTAATGCCGTACCGCGAAGTGTACGTCCCCAAAAAAGCGCCGATCGACTATGCGGGGGGCTTGCTGTTTGCGGGCGGGGTCGTGCTGTTCCTGCTTTTGACCGTCGTCACCGAGGATTATTGGATCTACGCGTCGGGAGGCGTCCTGCTGCTCGCCGCCTTCGGCTTCGTGGAGCGGCGGCACGTATCGCCGATCATTCCGTTCACAATCTTCCGCAATCGCGGCATCGCGTGGATGATCGCGAACTCGGTGCTGGCGACCGCCGCCTTGTTCGGCACAGCCAACTATGTACCGCTGTTCTTGCAGGAGCAGGGCTATTCGATCTTCATGAGCGGGCTGGCTCTGCTCGGCGAAGCGACGGCTTGGCTGCTCGTGGCGGTTCCGTCCGGCCGCTGGGTCATCAAGTTCGGGTATCGGCCTCTGCTCATCGCCGGGAATGGGATTTTGGTGCTTTGCGGATTGGGCTTCTTCCTATTCCTCGATGAGCGAAGCGGGTTCTGGGAGCTATTCGGCCTGATGTTCCTGGAGGGGATGGCGTTCGGACTGCTCGTAACGGTTACTACGATCGGAGCGCAGCAGCTCGTTGGCCCGCAGCAGAAAGGGATTTCGACGTCGCTGCAGTTTTTCGCCCGCAATATCGGGACCGCCGTCGGCACGACGATCATGGGGGCGCTGCTGACGAAGGCGCCGTCATTTATGAACGGCATCCATCATGTATTTATGTACGGGTTTATCATGTCGCTCGTCGCGCTGGCCTCCTCGTTCTGGATTCGCCCTTCCCGAAATGTCTCTATTGAAGGAGAAAGCTAGATCGGGTATCATGGGAATAACTAGGTGATTCGAGATAGGAGGGTGTTTTCTTGAGCTTCAACATTGGGGGCGGCACGCAAGTTCCGGGCTGTGTCGTGAAGGCGATCGAGACCGGGAAGAGCAAGGCCGAGCAAGTGGTCAAGCAAGCGATCAACGAAGTGATGAGCGACCCGGCCAAAAACATCAAGCAGGCGCAGCAGCCATCGGGGTTATCGGCGTTTATGGATATTCGCGTGTAACCGGAAGCATGAACAACACGAACCATGGAGGCATTTATGGGCTTCCGTGGTTCGTTTGCATTCAGGAGGGAATTCGAGATGAAATCGTTGGTATTGGCGGAAAAACCGAGCGTGGCCAAAGAAATCGCCCGTGTACTGGGCTGCGGCGACCGGCAGAAAAGCTACTATGAAGGATCGCGCTATGTCGTGACGTGGGCGCTCGGCCATTTGGTTACATTAGCGGAACCGGAGGACTACGACGCGAAGTACAAGACGTGGAACATGGAGGATTTACCGATCTTGCCGGCTAAAATGACGCTGAAGGTGATGCGGGAAACGTCGCATCAGTTCAAGGCGATCGCGCAGCTGTGCAAGCGCGGCGATATTGGCGACCTTATCGTCGCCACCGATGCGGGCCGGGAGGGTGAATTAGTCGCGCGTTGGATCATGGACCAGGTGCACTGGCGGAAACCGTTCCAGCGGCTGTGGATCTCGTCGCAGACGGACAAGGCGATCCGCGAAGGATTCCAGCGGCTGAAGCCGGGCAACGAGTATAACGGCTTGTACGCTTCGGCCGTGTGCCGGGCGGAGGCGGATTGGCTGATCGGCCTGAACGTGACGCGGGCGCTGACAAGCAAGTACGGCGCCCAGCTCGCCGCCGGTCGGGTGCAGACCCCGACCCTCGCCATGCTGATGGAGCGGGAGCGGGAGATCGCCGAGTTCCGCTCCGTGCCGTTCTGGACCGTAACGGCCGATTTCGGGTCGTTCCGGGCGAAGTGGCGCCGCAGCGAGCAGCATGACGGCCGGTTGTTCGACGAGCCGGAGGCGGAGGCGCTCGCGGTCAAGCTGGGCCGGGCGAAGGCGACGGTAGAGTCGGTCCGGATGACCGAGAAGCAGGAGCCGCAGCCGCTCGCCTACGACTTGACCGAGCTGCAGCGCGACGCGAACAAGAAGCTCGGCTTCTCGGCGAAGCAAACGTCGTCCGTCCTGCAGCGCCTGTACGAGCAGCACAAGCTCGTCACATATCCGCGGACGGACTCGCGCTACTTGACGTCGGACATGGCCCCGACGTTCAAGAGCCGGCTCGACGCGATCGCGATCGGTCCGTACGCCGCGCTTATAGCGCCGCTCTTGCGACGGCCGCTCGCCGTGACGAAACGGTTCGTCGATGACAGCAAGGTGACCGATCACCATGCGATCATCCCGACAGAGCAGTATGTGAACTTGTCCGCGCTGAGCCCCGAGGAGCGGAGGTTGTACGATTTGATCGTGCGCCGCTTCATCGCGCTGTTCTACCCGCCGTACCGCTACGCGGAGACGAGCGTCGTGATCGAAGCCGCCGGCGAGCGGCTGTACGCCAAGGGCGTCGTTCCGAAGGACAGCGGCTGGCGGGAGGCGTATGGCGGCGTCGGGGGCGCGGCGGAATCGGACGCCGACGAGGACGACGACCCAGTCGCGGCTGGAGGCGGCGGGGCGTCGCCCGTCAGCGGATCGGACGCCGGGGAGAACCGGGCGGCCGTCAGCCAGCGGCTGCCGGAGCTGACGAAGGGCCAGCCGCTGGCGATGAGGGCGGCGGGCGTAGCGAACCACCGGACGCAGCCGCCGGGACGCTACACCGAGGCGGCGCTGCTCACCCGGATGGAGCAGCATCATCTCGGCACGCCCGCAACGCGGGCGGACATTATCGAGAAGCTGCTGCAGACGGACACGGTCGAGCGCAAGCTGAACCGCCTGACGCCGACCGGCAAAGGCAAACAGCTGATCGAGCTCGTCGCCGATGACCTGCGCTCGCCGGATTTGACCGCGCGCTGGGAGCAGGAGCTCGAGCGTATCGCCCGCGGCCAGGGCAACGCCGCGGCCTTCATGGACGACATCCGCAAGCAGACGGTCCGACTTGTCCGAGAAGTAAAGGCGAGCGAGCAGGAATACAAGCCGCACAACCTTACGCACAGCAAGTGCCCGGAGTGCGGCACCGCACTCATGGAGCGGAAGGGCAAGCGCGGCAAGCTGCTCGTCTGCTCGAACCGCGAGTGCCGCTACCACCGGGCGGCCGAGCCGGCGCTGACGTTCAAGCGGTGTCCGCAGTGTCACAAGCGGATGGAGGTGCACATGGGCAAGGCGGGCAAGTACGCGCAATGCCGGCCGTGCAACGTGATCGAGATGCTGGAGGAGCAGAACGGTTCGCCTCGCGTCCAGCGCAAGCAGCAGGCGAAGCTGGCGCAGCAGTACAGCGACAACGAGTCGTTCGGCTCGAGCCTGGCGGATGCGCTTAAGGCCGCGATGGAGAAGAACGGTGGGAAGTAAATACGGATCGGTGATCGAGACCTGCGGGAGTTTCTCTCCTGCAGGTCTTTTTTGCGCGGAGATGCCAACCCCTCCTAATCGAGCTACTGGCCCCCAACATGCAGTACAAAAAATCCGAACGAAAGTATAAAGGGGAATGCAAAAAGTGCGAGCGATCCTACAAAGCTTTCCGCTAGAAACCAAGTTATGATAGCGGTATCAAAAATCATTCGCCTAACGGTGGATGGAGGTGAGGCAACTAGACGGCAAAGAAGCTGCAAGCCGGGAAGTTAAGTTAACAGGGATGCATTAGCGGGGGCAAGACCATCTCATTTTCTCTCAAAGGAGTATGAACATGTTGAACAATGTAGCGCGTAAAAGCTCAATCTGGAGTCTCGTCAGCGTCCTTCTGCTGGCTCTACTTGTAAGCGCATGCGGCGGCTCGGATACCGGCGGCGAGGGAAGCGCCACTCCGCAGCCGAGCGGCAAGCCGGCCGAAACGGCCAAAAAAGTCGATCCGGCCTCGATCAAGGGCGAGATTCTGTGGCAGTACACCGTTACGGTATGGCCGGAAGCCGAGATTAAGAACATGATCGCGGACTTCAACAAGACGTATCCGAACATCAAGGTCAACATCCAGCTCGGCCCCCTCGATCCGATGATCGCAGCCGGCAATGTGCCGACGATCGCGACTTTCAACCGGCTCGAAGTGAACTATATCATGGACGGCCTGATGGAAGATTTGACGCCTTATATGAAAAAGGAGCCGGACTTCAAGGCGGAGCAGTTCAACCCGACCGTCTGGGAAATCCCGAGGTTCGAAGGCGGCCAGTACGGCATCCCGATGTACCTGAACCCGACCTACGCGCTCGTCTATAACAACAAGATCATGAACCAATATGGCGAGAAATCGATTCCGAAGCTGCAAGGCCTGAAGGACACGGATGAATTGTTCAAAAAGTTCTGGGTGATGAAAAACGGAGAGCTCGAAATGACCGGCGACAATCCGCTGTTCTATTACGGCAACTTGTCCGGCCTGTTCTTCGTGTCCTACCTGAACGGAGCGGATCCGAAAACGTTCTACAACCCGGATACGAAAAAGGCGAATTTCAACGACACGAAAATCGTAGAAGCGCTCGAATGGATGGTCCGTTTCAACAAGGAGACGGTGAACGCCGACGCGCTGGCGAAGATGAAAGCGGCTCTGCCGAAAGGCACCCATCCGTTCGTTGCGGAGAAGCAAGCTATGATGGTCATCACCTCCAACGATCTCGTCGCGTTCAAGAAAGCGAAGCCGGATCTGGACTTAACGGTCGTCCCGGCTCCACAGGCGAGCCTCTGGAACGGCGGCAGCAACCTGGCGATTCTGAAGGGCGGCAAAGATAAGGAAGCGGCTTGGGAATTCATCAAGTGGATGACGAACACCGAGGAGGGCGCCGCGTCGCTGTACAACCGGCTCGGCCTGATCACGCCGAAGAAGGACACGAAGTTCATGAAGGACAAAGCGGCGAGCGATCCGGACTTGAAGGTGTTCATGGACATCGCGAACCAGGCGACCAAGTATATCCCGCAGTTCCCGGTCGCTTACGACGTCGAGTACAAGAAGCTGTTCCCGGATATGATGGCGGGCAAAATCACTCCGAAGGAACTGATGGATCACGTGAACAAAGATTTGCAAGCCAAGATCGATGAGTTCTACAAAACGAAAGTAAAAAAATAAGCAGCCGGAACCCGGGGCGTATGCGCATAAGGTGCATACGCCCAGGGATGCTCCATATTAGTATTCACTTGGATTTCCTCGGGAGGGTGTGTGGATGATGTTCGAGATGCCAAAAAAAATTAGCCGGAGAAAGCTCTTGTCGTCGCTCGGCATGGCCGGGGCGGCCGCGGTTGTCTATGGAGCAGGCGCCGCACTGGGCGCAGCGGGGGGCGGAGGCCCCGGCGCGTCGGTGATGAGCGCCGTATACGGCGGCGAGCCCGGCAAGCTCAAGTTGAAAGGGAAGCGACTGCTAGAACAGCTCGCCGCCATGGACTACACCACCCCGGTGACGATTGCGGATTTGAGGGCGGCGACCGACCCGGACCCCGAATTACTCTACTATGTCACGGATCCCGGACAAGAAGGGGAGTTCCGGTATGATCCGGCCGATACGTCATCCGTCGACAATACAGGGCTCGTCCTCGTCTCCGTGTCCGGGGCGCGGTTCAAGCGCATTGTCATCGGCGACCGGTACAGCGTGAAGTGGTTCGGCGCGCGGGGCGACGGGATTCAAGACGATATGGACATCATCCAGGCGGCGATCGACGCGGTGTTCGCATTGGGAGGGGGGACCGTGTTCTTCCCGGCCGGGACTTATCTCGTCTCTCCGCTGCTGCAGACCCGTCGGATCGTACCGAAGAACAACGTCAATCTGGAAGGCGTCGGCTCGAGCTCGGTCATTAAGGTGAAGGACAATGCCGGGGACTATTGGACGATCATCGGCAACTTCCAAACTTGGCCGAAAGTGAAAAACGTGACGATCCGGGGTTTACGCTTCGATCAGAACCCGCTGGGCAATACGACGTGCAACATCAATCCGAATCGGACGGACACGTACTATTGGACGCAATATTGCATCAGCCTGTTCGATTACGAGCACATTGTCGTGGAGAATTGCCAGTTCGACCCGATCTGCGGCTGGAACACGATTGTCATGAACAATCCGACGTCGAGCCATGCGGCGGTGCGCAGCTGCACATTCAACTTCGTCCATACGAACGGAGTCGACGGTTACGACAATTCGGCCGTTTACATGAACGGGCAGTACCATACGGTGACGAACAACCGCTTCTACGCCGCGCCGGGCCAGAAGGCTATGGGCGCGATCGAGACGCACACCGGCAAAAGCGTCGTCTCGGGCAACGTCTCAGACGGCTACGTGACGGGCGTTCACATTCAGTCCAGCGAGACGAGTGGCGAGCATGCCGACATCACCGTGACCGGCAACACGTTCACGAACGCCGTGCACGCGATCCAGTTCTGGCCCTACAAGCAATATGCGCTGAAGAACGTCACCGTGACCGGCAATACGATCAGCCTGAACAACGCCCAGGCGCAGCGTACGATGATGGTCGGGATCGGTGCCTTCCCCGGCGTGCTGCCCGCCGATTTCACCGGGTCGTTCGAGAACATCACGATTACCGGCAACACGATCCAGTGTGAAGAAGAGTTCGTGAAGCGGTCCAACTTGCTCGAAGGGTTCTGCTACGGCATCGGCTTCGTGCGGGAGACCGACGTGAAGAACGTCGTCATTAGCAACAATGTAATCAAGAATGCACCCATTACGGCGATTCATATCGGCAACACACGCAAGATCGGCACGATGGCGAATATTCAGATCACGGGCAACGTGATCGTGAACGCCGCCCATTACCCGGCGGCCAACGAAGCGTACAAGGCCGCCATCCTGCTGAGGTCGACCGTAAGCGGAGCGAAGATCGCCGGTAATATGATTACGGATACGTACGATACGGCCCGAGGCTTGTACTCCATCCGGCTGAACAATGCGGACGGGTCTTTCACCGATGTGGAAGTCATGGATAACCTTATTACCTCGAAGCAAGGTGGACTATGGCTTGACTTGAGCAGCACAGTCCGGACCGATGCGGCGGAGAAATTCGTCAAATTCTCCGACCGGTTCCTCGACGATCCAGCGGTGGAAGCGGGCACGACCTATCAGTCCGGGACGGTCGTCCTCGTGACCGGCGGCAGCGTCGTACCGGGCAAGACGCCGATCGGCTATAAGGTGACGGGAGGCGGTACGATCGGGACGTTAACCGGGGTGACCGCGACGGGGGCAGTCGGCTCCACGAAGGTCACGGTGAATGACGCCTCTCGGCTAAAGGTCGGGCAGTGGATCCGCATCCAGACGGGCGGCCAAGTGCGCCGCATCAATCGCATCTCCGGGACGGAACTGCGCGTGAACGCCGCATTGTCGGCGGACGTCGCAACGGCGAGTCCGGTCACCTATTCCGCTCCCGTATACCAACCGTTCGGTCAAGTCGGCCGTCTTCCGGCGATCGGGGATACGACGGGGCTATCTCTGGAACAGCTGGAGGCCGAGATGAACCGGCTGAAGCAGGCGATGCGCGACTTTGGCATCCTGGCCGTTTGAAGAGAGGCGTAACGAGTAAGAAGAAGGAAGGAGCTTGGGCTACTATGGCTGGCGTATCGCTGCGTCACTTGTATAAAAGCTACAGCAAAAACGGCCCGTATGTCGTAAAGGATGTGAACCTGGACATCCGGGACGGCGAATTTATGGTGTTCGTCGGCCCCTCCGGCTGCGGCAAATCGACTACGCTCCGGATGGTGGCGGGTCTCGAACGCGTCACCTCCGGGGAGATCTATATCGGTCCCGAGCTCATGAACAACGTCCCGCCCAAAAAGCGGGACATTGCCATGGTGTTCCAAAATTACGCGCTATACCCGAATATGTCGGTATTCGAGAACATGGCGTTCGGCTTGCGGCTGCGCAAGATGGAGAAGCATGCGATCGATACGTCGGTGAAGGCGAATGCCCGCACGCTCGAGATCGAGCATTTGCTGCAGCGCCGTCCCCGGCAGCTGTCTGGCGGCCAGCGGCAGCGCGTCGCGTTGGGACGGGCCATCGTCCGGCATCCGCAAGTATTCCTGATGGATGAGCCGTTGTCCAACTTGGATGCGAGGCTGCGGGTGCAGATGCGCTCGGAAATTATCGAGCTGCACCGGCGCCTGGAGACGACGATGATCTACGTCACGCACGACCAGACGGAAGCGATGACGATGGGCTCGCGTATCTGCGTCATGAAGGACGGGCTCATTCAGCAGGTCGGCACTCCGGAGGACATTTATTTGACACCGGCCAACATGTTCGTCGCGAACTTCATCGGCTCGCCGCCGATTAATTTCATCGAAGGCCGGCTGCTGCCGGGCAAGGGCGGGCTCTATTTCCATACCGCCCGCTGTGCGCTGCCTCTGTCGCCGGGGAAGAGCGAGACGCTGCTCCGGCAAGGGTATCGCGACAAAGCGGTCGTGCTGGGGATCCGCCCCGAATATGTCGGCATCGCGAACGAAGCCGCAGCCGGCGAGGCCGGACCCGACGCGGACGACGAGACGTTCCAGCTGCGCGGGACGGTCCATTTCACCGAGCTGGTGGGCGCGGACCGGTATGTACACTTGCGGGCGGGCGACGACAAGCTCGTCATGCGAGCGCCGGCTTACGAGCGGTTCGAGGAAGGCTCGACGCACCGGCTCGTCCTGAACGCGGGCTTCATGCTGTTTTTCAACAAAGACACGCAGGAGACGATCGCTTGACCGAACAGGAAAGGAATGTCCCGATGAACAGATTGCCACGACTCACGCCCTCTCGCAGGGGGCTCGCGAAAAATAGACTGCTGCTCCTCTTGATGTCCGTGTTGGTCCTGTGCGCCGCTGCGCTGGGTGCAGACGGACTCGCGAGCGGCGAGCGAAGCTCTGAGCGTGCTTCGGGGGAGCGGATTGCTCCGCAGCGCTGGTCCGAGAAGTACGGTTCCCTGTATTCGCAGAAGCGGCTCACATGGAAGGAGAAGGGCATCCCGTCCGTTGGGATGAGCCCGATCGTGATCCCTGCAGCGCGTTCTGCGGCGCTGTCGGGCGATGCCCGTCTCCTGAGTGCGCCGATCGAAGGGAAATCGTCCGTCGTACAGCTGGCGAACGACCAGGCCTGGGTCGAATATGACGTGGATGTGCCGAGCGACGGGCTGTATGCGATCGCCCTGACTTACATTCCGCTCAAAGGCTCGTTCAGTCCGATCCAAGTCGGAGTTCGCCTCGATGGCGACTACCCGTATACCGAAGCGAGGAGCATCCAGCTGTTCCGCAGTTGGAAGGATGAGCCGTTCCCGCCGCGGACGAACGAGAACGGCGATCAGATACGGCCCTCGCAGACCGAGCTGTCCCAGTGGACGGAGCGAGCGCTGACGGATCCGAACTACATGGAGGAAGGACCGCTTCGCTGGCCGCTCACGAAGGGCAGGCACAAGCTGCGCATCGAATCGGTGCTCGACGCCTTCGCCCTTGCGGAGATTCGGCTGTATGCTCCGGAGCCGGTGCCTGCCTACGAAGAGACCGTGAAACGGGATCAAGTCAAAAAGAACGATGCTCCGTCTGGGTGGAGCATGCTGCTGGAAGCGGAGCAGATGGACCGAAAGTCCGATCCTTCCGTACAAATTCAAGCGTCTAACGATAATTTGGCCGTACCGGCATCGAACGGGAAGATCCATTACAACATGATGGGCGGCTTCCGGTGGAACCGGGGAGGCCAATCGGCCGATTGGACGTTCGAAGTGCCGCAGGACGGTCTCTATTATATCCATCTCAAGTACATGCAGAACTTTACGCGCGATGTCTATACGTACCGCCAAATTCGCCTCGACGGCCGAGTTCCGTTCTCGGAGCTGGCGGCATACGCGTTCCCTTACGGGCGCCAATGGAGAGTGGACGCCTTGTCGGCGGCCGACGGCAAGCCATTCGCCTTTTACTTGACGCGCGGCAAGCACACGTTGACCCTCGACGCCGCGCCTTCGCCCACCATGGTGGCCCGGGAGGGGATTCGGACCGTTATGGACGATTTCCAGGAGCTGAACCGGACGATCGGCATGATGACGGGCATTAAGAACCGCAACATGGTCGACAAGAATCGCGACTGGAATCTGGCCGAGATGATGCCGGACTTGGGCGGGCAAGCCGCCTCGCTCGCCGACCGGCTGCAGCTGCAGATCGAGTCGCTTCAGAAGCTGTATGGCAACTCGGTCCAAAGCGCAGACGGGCTGCGGGCCGTTCTGCAGGATCTGCGCGACATCGCGGAAGAGCCGAATCTGCTGGCGAAGCGGCCGCCGGAAATGTGGGCGCAAAACATCGAGAAGATGAGTCAGTTCGCCGACGGCCTGGCCCGCCAGCCGCTCACGCTCGACCAGATCTACGTCACGACGTCGCCGGAGCGGACCGTGAAGCCTCCCGGGCAGTGGGCGGTGCTGAAGGATTGGACGGTCAATTTCTTCCGCACCTTCAGCCCGAACTACAAATATTACGGCCGGCGCGATCCCGAAGGCATCGACGTCTGGGTGAACCGGGGCCGCGATTACGTCAACGTCATGCAGCAGCTGGCCGATGAATCGTTCACGGCCACGACGGGCATCAAGGTCAACGTCAACCTGATGCCGAACGCCAATCAGCTCATCCTGAGCAATTCCTCCGGACGGGAGCCGGACATTGCGCTCGGCATCTCGGAGGGCATGCCGGCCGACTTCGCCATGCGGAATTCGCTCGTCGACTTGAGCCGGTTCCCGGATTATAACGACGTGGCCAAGCGGTTTCACCCGGGGACGCTGATGCCGTTCCAGTATGACGGGGGGGTATACGCCTTGCCCGAGACCGTGTCGCTGAATGTGATGTTTTACCGGAACGACATTATGAAGCTGCTTGGCGTGAAGCCGCCCGAGACTTGGGACGACATGCTCCGCCTGCTGCCGACGCTGAAGCAGAAGGGGTACGATTTCTTCTACAACAAGGGCAATTACGTGCCGATCTTCCTCCAGAACGGGGCTTCGTTCTATACGCCGGACGGCGCCCAATCGGGCCTGAATACGGCGGAGGGTTTCAAATCGTTCAAGCTGTGGACCGATTTGTTCAAGGTATACGGGTTCCCGACCGAGGTGCCGAGCTTCTATATGCATTTCCGGAACGGAGACATTCCAATCGGAGTATCCGACTACAACACCTACATGCAGCTGCTCGTGGCGGCGCCCGAGCTGACGGGCTTATGGAACATTGCCCCTATCCCGGGGGTCCGGCAGCCCGATCGGACGATCGCGCGCTGGTCCGGAGGCAGCTTGTCGTCAGGCATTATCTTCCGTTCGTCGGAGCGGCAGGACGACGCCTGGTCGTTCTTGAAATGGTGGACGTCGACCGAGGTGCAGGCCCGGTTCGGCAATGAGATCGAGATGCTGAACGGCGTAGAATTCCGCTGGAATACGGCGAATGTGGAGGCATTCAAGCGGCTGCCGTGGCCGAAGGAGACCGCCGGCATTATTCTCGATCAATGGAAATGGTACAAGGAAGTGCCGAATGTTCCAGGCGGTTACTTCACCGGGCGGGAGCTGAATTTTGCCTGGACGAAGACGGTGCTGCAAAACAAAAACTACCGGGAGGCGCTTGAGCAGGCGATCTTCCAGATCGACAGCGAGCTGAAGCGCAAGCAGAAGGAATTCGGGTTCGTGGACGAGGACGGCCAGCAGGTCCGCAAGCTGCAGGTGCCGGATCTGAAGCAGCCGTGGGAAGGGGGAGGAGCGCCATGAGCAAAATAGCGGCGGCCGTCAGGCCGACCGAGCGCAACCGGAAGGAGACGGAGCCGACAAACATGACACGCAGGATGATCCTGAAGGCCAGCCTGAAGCGGGACTGGGTGAGCTACGCCTTCATCGCGCCGTTCTTCCTGCTATTCCTCCTGTTCATCGTGCTGCCGACAGTGGCGGCGATTGGATTGTCGTTCACTTCGTTCAATGCGATCGAAGCGCCCAGGTTCGTCGGCTTGGCGAACTATCAAGCGCTTTTGACCCAGGATCTCGTGTTCTGGCAGCATGCGATTCCGAATACGTTCCTGTTCGCGATTATCGTCGGACCGTTCGGGTACGTGCTCTCATTCGCCCTGGCGTGGCTAATTGCCCAGCTGCCTCAGCGAATACGCGGGATCTACACGCTCGCGATGTACGCGCCGTCGATGACGGCCGGCATAGCGATGTCGGTCGTCTGGCTCATCATCTTCAGCGGAGACCGAATCGGCTATCTGAACAATTTTCTGCTGAATATCGGCTACTTGAACGAGCCGAAGCTGTGGACGACCGACCCGAAATTCATTATGAAAATTATGATTCTCGTATCCCTGTGGGCGAGCATGGGAGTCGGCTTCCTGGCGATGCTCGCCGGTATCCAGAACGTCGACCGGCTGCTCTATGAAGCGGCCCGCATCGACGGAGTGCGCAGCCGGCTGCAGGAGATCTGGTACATTACGATCCCGGCGATGAAGCCTCAGATGCTGTTCGGCGCGGTAATGGCCGTCGTCGGGACGCTCAAGGCCGGCGCGATCAGCGTCGAGCTGACCGGCTCGAATCCATCGCCCAATTATGCCGGGCACTTGCTCATCAACCATATCGACGACTATGGATTCATCCGGTATGAGATGGGGTATGCGTCGGCGATTTCGGTCGTACTGCTGGTCATCATCTACTTGTCCAGCAAGCTATGCTGGAAGCTGTTCGGCTCGAAGGGGGACGAATAAATGAAGCTTAACTCACTGTTCCGGCGCCGTCCGAGCTTGAACCGCATGACGGGCTTCCAGCTCGTGCTTGTCGTGCTCATGACGCTGCTCGCCGCCTTCATGCTGCTGCCGATGGTGTATTTGTTCAGCAACGCCCTTAAGCCGTACCACGAGCTGTTCCTGTACCCGCCGACGTTTCTAGCCAAGCAGCCGACGCTGGACAACTTTTATGACTTGCTCGTCGTGACGAAGTCGTCGGTGGTCCCGGTCACCCGTTATATATTCAACGGGGTGTTCGTCTCGGCGATCGCGATCGTGCTCGGCACGCTCATTAGCGCCCTGTGCGCGTATCCGTTGTCGAAGCACCGTTTTCGCGGAAAACAATGGCTCTTCTCCGTCATTATCGTCTCGCTGATGTTTGCGCCGGAAACGGTGCAGATTCCCCGCTATTTCGTCATCAGCAAGCTGGGGGTCATCAATACGTATTGGGCGCATATATTGCCGATTCTGGCGCTTCCCGTCATCGTGTTCCTGTTCAAGCAGTTCATCGACCTGCTGCCGGACGAGTTGCTGGAAGCGGCGCGGATGGAAGGGGCGAACGAGGTGCACATCTTCATCCGCATCATCGTCCCGCTGTGCATGCCGGCGATCGCGACCGCGACGATCCTCATCTTCCAGTCGGTGTGGGGGAACCTCGAGACGTCCTCACTCTATGTAGAGGATGAGACGCTCAAGACGCTGCCGTTCTATGTCCAATCGCTCACCAGCGGGCTGGCGAACAATGTGGCCCGGCAAGGTGTGGCCGCCGCGGCGGCGCTCATCATGTTCATCCCGAGCTTCGTGCTGTTCCTCGCCGTTCAGCGCAAGGTGATCTCGACGATGGCGCATTCCGGTCTCAAATAAAAAGGGGGGAGGAGACCTAAGCATGAACAACACGAAACGCAGCATGAAACCCGGCGGCATGAGACGGTTGGCGTTCCGCAGTTTGGCGTTCGGCGTATGCCTCGCCGCGGGACTCGGGCTGCTGCCTGCCGCCGCTCGGGCCGAGCCGCCGTATGGGACGGCGGTGTACGATGCGGCAGGGAAGCCATACGATTCCCAGCCGGCGTACTTGCCGACGTCCTTCGTGCACGGCAGCTTGAAAAATCCGGAGGATTTGTTCATCGATGCACGGGACCACTTGTACATCGCCGACACCGGCAACAACCGCATCCTGCACTACGACGACCGGTTCGAGCTGCGGAATGCGATCGACTACAAGCAAGGCGACGCCAAGCTGAACGAGCCGAACGGCGTGTTCGTGGCGAACGACGGCACGGTGTACGTGGCCGACACGAAGAACGAGCGCATTGCCGTGTTCGATGACCGGGGGACGTACCTCAGGTCGGTGAAACGGCCAAAGACGGCGCTCTTGCCGGACAGCTACCAGTTCCTGCCGACGAAAGTGGCCGTCGACGAGCGGGGCTTCATGTATATCGCGACGCGCAACGGATTTCAAGGCTTGCTGCTGCTGGACCCGGACGGGCAGTTCGAAGGCTTCTTCGGTGCGAACCGGGTGCCGTTCAGCCTCACCGATTCGCTGAAACGGATGTTTTTCACGCAGGAGCAGAAGATGAAGGAGCTGGCCAAATTGCCGGGGACGGTGTCGAACGTCACGATCGGTCCGGATCAATTCCTGTACACCACGTCTGTGTCCGTTACGAAAGGACAGATCAAAAAGCTGAACTTCGACGGAAAAGATCTGTTGGGCGAGAAGGCGTACGGGAACGTGAGGCTGAAGAAAAACGAGCAATATCAGTTCACGGACATCGCAGTCGATGCGAAGGGCAATATGACGGCCATCGAAGCCCAATTCGGGACGATCTACCAATATAATGCGATCGGAGAGCTGATGTTCTCCTTCGGCTACAAAAACGACGGATTTCAAAAGCTGGGGCTGTTCAAATTCCCGGCGGCCATCGCGGTCAACTCCAAGGGGACGCTCGCGGTATTGGACCGCAACGGCAATCTCGTCCAGCTGTTCGAGCCGACTCCGTTCGGGGAGCTGTTCCGCCACGCGATGGACCTGTACATCCAGGGCGAATACGACGCGAGCATAGAGACGTGGCAGGAAGTGCTCCACCGCAACAGCAAAGTGTCTCGCGCCCACCTGGGGCTCGGCAAAGCTTACTACAAGCAAGGGCGCTGGAAGGAAGCGATGGCTGAATTCCGCGAGGCCGGCTATGTGCAAGGGGTATCCGACGCCTACTGGCAGCTGCGGCTCATCTGGATGCAGAAGCACTTCACGACCGTCGTGATCTGGAGTGCGCTCTTATTCGCCGTCCTGTGGCTCGGCTGGCGATGGAAGTCGGCTAGAGAGAGGAGGAAGCAGGATGTCGTCGCTCAAACCGTCGTATAGCAAAGGGAGGTTTCCTAGCCCTGCACAGCCGCAAGCGGCACCGGCGCGCGAACGGGCCCGGCTGCAGCTTACGGAAGCCTGGGAATATGTGCGGGATATCGGCTACTGCTGTAAGATGGCGCTCCGCGCTCTCCGGCATCCGTTCGACGTGTTCGGCGGTATCCGCTCGCTCGGGAGAGGGGCGGGCGCCGCATCGGTCCTGCTTTTGCTGGCGGCCTACTTCGTACTGCTGATCAGCAAGCTGACGACGTCGTACATCTTCGATCCGACCGAAGCGTCCCGCATCAACCCCATTACGCTGCTGCTGCAGTATGGGCTGCCCTGGATCACCTGGGTATGCGCCAATTATTTGATCAGCTCGATTATGCGGGGCCAAGGGCGGCTGGCCGAAGTGTTCGTCGGCAGCGCCTTCGCCCTGATGCCGGTCGTGCTCTTCTCGCTGCCGCTCGCCGTCTTGACGAACGTGCTTACGCTGAACGAGAAGGTACTTGTGGACACTGGCGAGACGGTCATCCTCGTCTGGACCGTCGTCTTGCTCTACATTCAAGTGAAGGAAGTGCACAACTACGAGCTGTTCGAGACCGGTTGGAATATCATCGTCTCGGTGCTGTTCATGGTGGGAATCTGGGTGCTGATCTTCATCTTCGCCGGCTTGTCGTTCCAAGTGTACGACTTCGTCGTGCAGATCGTAAGGGAGGTGTCGTATCGTGGTTAGACGCATCATGACGGGCCTTGTGCTGCTGCTCGCCGTCATCGCCGTCTCCATCGTCGCCCGTTCGGCGTGGAACGGATTGCGCGGCGGCTCCGGCGCTGCACAGCCCCCCGCCGCGGCAACGATTAATCCGGGCAGCATCCGCGCGGTGGAGTACAACATGGACAGCTACAAGCAAGTGGCGGAGCGGGGAGCGCTCTCGCTGTGGGTGAACGACGCCGGCCATATCCGCCTGCGCAACGCGGCGAACGGCAGCGAGTGGAACAGCCTGCCCAGTGCGGCCGCGCTTGAATCCGAGCCGAAGGGACTGTGGCGCAACCATCTGCAGTCGCCATTCCTCGCCGACATCGTCGACGTGTCGAAGCGCACCACGGGCCTTACGCTCAGTACGCTGAACTTGGACGATGCGAAGACGAAGACGTCCGTACAGCCAGTGGAGAACGGGGCGACGATCGAGTTCGATTTGCAGACGCAGGGCATCCGGTTCGCCGTAACGGTAACGCTGGAGGACGGCTACCTCGACATCCGCATCCCGGCCGACCGGATCCAGGAGAAGGCGGGCAAGCAGCTCGTCTCCCTGTGGCCGTATCCGTTCTTCGGAGCGGTGAAGCGGGAGGACGTTCGGGACGGCCAAATGCTCGTGCCGATCGAGATGGGCGCGCTCATCCCGCTGAACGACCCGAAGCAGCTCTTGTACCGGGTGACGGCGAATCTCTACGGCTCGGACATTACGATTACAGACCAAGCGGCGCGTTCCTTCGAATCGCCTTTCCCCACATTCGGGATGGCGTATAACGGCAGCGGCTACTTGGCCGTCATCGAGGAGGGCGAGACGACCGCCCGTGTGAACGCAACCCCTTCAGGCTTGTACACGGCGTTCCACTGGATCTCGCCGCAATTCATCTACCGCCAGCAATATTTCCGCCAGACGAGCAAGCTCGGTGCGGGCTACAAGACGGCGGAGAAGGAGCTGCGGGACGAGGACCGGCGCATCCGCTACTACTTCCAGTCCGGCGCTGACGCCGATTATGTGGGCATGGCCGCGGCGTACCGCGGTTATTTGCAGGAGAAGCACCGCCTCACGAGGCGAGCGGCCGGCGATGTCTTGCCAGTCCAGCTGTCGCTCTACGGCGGCGCGGAGGAGAAGGGGCTGTTCCGCCCGAAATTCGTGGCAGGCACGACGTTCGACGAAGGCCGCCGCCTCGTCGAGAGCTTGCACGAGGCGGGCGTCGGCCCGATCGACGTGACATGGGCGGGCTGGTCGACCGGCGGCGACCAGAGCCGAGTGCCGGCCGTGCTGCCCGCCGAGTCCAAGCTCGGCGGTACGGCCGGATTGGAGCGAGCCGTCCGGGATGCGCACGACAAGGGCGACCGCGTGTTCCTGCAGACGGACTATACGAACTCCAGGCTGAACGACCGGTTCGTCCCGTCGCGGGATGCGCTGCGCAGCATCAACAACCGGTCGTTCATCGATACGTTCCGCGGCGAGAAGATGTACGTGAATCCGGCCGACGTCTCGCTTCGGCTGTTCCGCGAGGACATCGCCGCCTACCGGGAGCTCGGCATCGACGGGTTGAAGTTCGACGGCATCGGCCACTTTCTGTTCTCCGACTTCCGCCACGGCCATGTCGTGCCGCGCAAGCAGTCGATCGCAGAATACCGGGAGCTGCTCGGCGACGCGAAGGAGCAATTCGCATCCGCCCGAATCGGATACGGCAACGCGTATACGCTCGGTGCAGCGGATCACATCGCCAATATGCCGATGGACGCGAGCTACGATATGGTTGCCACGAAGAGCGTACCGTTTTATCCGATCGCGCTGCATGGCTTGGTCACCTATTCCGGTGCGTTCGGGAACTTGCGCGACGACCGGGGGCTGCTCCGTTCGATCGAATACGGGGCCGGCCTGGACTATATGCTTACGCAGGTGAACCCGAACGTCCTGAAGGACACGACAGGCGGTTTCCTGTACAGCAGCGAGTTCGCCGGATGGAAGGACACCGTCGTACAAGAATACGGCCGTTGGAAGGCGGCGCTCGGCCGCGTGCAGAACGCGTTCATCGTCGGGCACCGGGAGCTGGCCAAGGATGTGATGGAGACCCGGTATGACAACGGCGTAGCAGTCCTGGTCAATTATCGGGACACCGCCTATACCGACGGATCCGTAAGGATCGGTCCGAAGGACTTCACCGTCGTCGAAAGGAGGAACTAACATGGCCGGCATCCCGTTCCGCCGTCGAAAGTCCCGCATGTCGATTGAGACGCAGCACGCGCTGTCAGGGTACTTGTTTCTCGTCCCCTGGCTCGTAGGATTAGGCTTGTTCGTGCTTTACCCGCTAGGCTTCTCGCTTTATATGAGCTTGCAAAAAGTCCGTTTCACCGGCAGCGGCATGAAGTTCGAATTCAAGGGGCTGCAAAACTACTCGTATGCGTTTCTGTCCGACAACACGTTCGTCACGGCGCTTCTGAACATTTTGAAAAATTCCGCGCTCGTGATTCCAATCATCGTCATTTTCTCGCTGTTCGTGGCCGTGCTGCTGAACTTGAAGTTCCCCGGGCGCATGGCGTTCCGGGCCGTGTTCTTCCTGCCGGTCATCTTCAGCACCGGACAAGTGCTGACGGAGATTTTCAATCAGAAGGCGGGTAGCCTCGACATGCTGGCGAGTTACGACATCGCCGGCTTCATCGCCGCGAACGTGCCCAAAATATGGGCCGATCCGATCCTGACGGTGCTGAACCTGTTCGTCGTCATCCTGTGGTATTCGGGCGTGCAGATTCTCATTTACCTGGCCGGGCTGCAGACGATCGGCGCGTCGGTGTACGAGGCATCGCTGATCGACGGGGCGACTCCTTGGGAAATTTTTTGGAAGATTACGCTGCCGGCGCTGACCCCGTTCATTCTGCTGAATGTGATCTACACGATCGTCGATCTGTTCACCGTTCCGCTGCTTAACCCGGTGCTGAACATGATCGTGACGAACATGAGCAACCCGCAGCTCGGCTATGGCTACGCGGCGGCGCAAGGCTGGATATATTTTGTGATGGTGTTCGTCATCCTGCTCGCGGTGCTAGGGTTGTCGCGGCGGTTTACACATTACGGAGGAGAAAGGTAGGGAGTCCGATGACGATGACCGTTAAGCTATGGCTCGGCAAGCTGCGTACGCTCTTCCTGGGCGACCGGGAGCGCAAAGGCTTGCTCGTCCTGCTCATCCTCTATGTCATGCTGATCGACATCGCCCTCATGTACCTGAATCCGTTCCTGTACATGATCTCGACCATGTTCAAAAGTACGGCCGATCTGCTCGATCCGACCGTCAGATGGATTCCGACCGCGGTCGAGTGGGACAATTTGCGGCTCGCCTGGGAAGGACTGAAGTTCCCCACCGCCCTTAAGAACAGCTTGATCATCTCGCTGTCTTCGGCCGTCGGGCAGGTGGTGTTCTGTTCGCTCACCGGCTATGCGTTCGCCCGCATCAAGTTTCCGGGCCGTAACCTGCTGTTCGGGATTTTGATCTTCAGCTTCCTGATCCCGCCTCAGACACTCATCATTCCGCTCTACGTGCTGTTCCGGAACTTGGACCTGCTCGGCTCGCCGCTCGCCATTATCGCGCCGGCGCTGCTCGGTCACGGGCTCCGGGGCGCGCTGTTCGTCATCATCTTCCGGCAATTTTTCCTGACGCTACCGCGCGAACTGGAGGACGCCGCCCTCATCGACGGCGCCGGCTTGTTCCGGGTGTTCCTGAAGGTGATGATTCCACTCGCGAAGCCGGCCATTCTCGTCGTGTTCCTGTTCTCCTTCGTCTGGCACTGGAACGAGACGTTCATCAGCGGCCTTGTGCTGAACGGGAACAATCTGCCGCTGTCGCTCAGTCTGTTCCGGCTCGACAAGGTGCTGTCCGGGCTGTACGCCGACGGAGAGATGGGCTTCGACCTGAATGAGACGATCCGCATGGCGGCGAGCTTCCTGATCATCTTGCCGCCGCTCGTCGTGTACATGATCGCCCAGCGATGGTTCGTGGAAGGCGTGGAGCGGACCGGGCTGGTCGAGTAGAGGCGAATATAAAAACAATATGAATCAAAGGAGCAGGAGTGGAGGACCATGCGATACACATACGGTATTATCGGCTGCCAGCACGGGCATATCGCCACATTCATCCGGGAGATGGAGGCGCTGGGCGCCCGGTGCGCCGGCATCTACGAGCCGGACGAACCGGCCCTAGCGGAGCGGCTGTCCCGGCAGCATAGCATCCCGCTGGTCCAATCGGCGGAGGAACTGCTGCGCCCCGAGGTCGGGGTGATCGGCTCCTCGGCGGTCAACAACCGCAAGCTCGACGTAATCGAGCTGTGCGAGGCTCATGGGAAATCGGTCATGCTGGACAAACCGATTGTCACGAACCGCGACCAGCTCAATCGGCTGGCCGACGTCATGGCCCGCGGCCGCATTCAGGTCGGGATGCTGCTCACCGAGCGGTTCCGGCCGGCGGCGATCTCCCTGAAGCGGATGATCGAGGAAGGGGAGCTGGGACGGATCGTCTCCGTCACGATGCGTAAGCCGCATCGGCTGTCGCCTGCCCAGCGGCACCGCTGGCACTTCTCCAAGGAACAGAACGGGGGCCTGATCCAGGACTTGTTCATTCACGACTTCGACCTGTTGCGCTGGTGGACCGGACAGGAGTTCGTGCGAGTGGACAGCCTGATGACTAAGACGATCCTGCCGGAGCATCCGGATTTCTACGACACCGCCTGTGCGCAAGTGCTTCTGACGGGCGGCACGCTCGCGCAGCTGTACGCGGACTGGCATACGCCGGACAAGAGCTGGACGTGGGGCGATTGCCGCATCTTCGTGTCCGGCACCGCCGGCTGCGCCGAGCTGCGGCTGTGCGGCGATCCGTCGGTCGCCAGCGCCGCGAACGAGGAGCTGCTGCTCCGCGTTACGAACGCGAGCGCCTTCGAGCGTATCGACTTGCCGACACCCGCGACGACCATCACGGAGGATTTCTTGAACCGGCTCGAAGGCCGGGACAGCATCATCGGGCACCGCGATATCCTCGAGGCATGCCGCGCCGCTGTCTCCGCCGACGAGCGGGCCGTCGTAGTGAACGCCTTCCAACCCAACCGAAACGAGGTAACGACATGACAACCCGACATTCGAAAGTCCGATTCGCCGTCGTCGGCTGCGGCGGCATCTCCTTCAGCCACTTCAAAGGCATTGCCGATGCGGAGGAGGCCGAGCTGGCCGCCGTCTGCGACGTAAGCCCCGAACGGGCGGCCGAGTATGCCGCCAAGCACGGAGCCCGCGCGTATACGAGCTACGCCGAGCTGCTCGCGCAGCCGGACGTCGACGTCGTCTGCCTGTGCACGCCGAGCGGCATGCATGCCGAGCAGACGATCGAGGCCGCCCGGGCGGGCAAGCATGTCGTCTGCGAGAAGCCGCTTGCGATCCGGCTCGAGGATATCGACCGGATGATCGACGCGTGCCAGCGGCATAACGTGAAGCTGGCCACGATCTTCCCGCGGCGTATGTCGCCCGCCTCGCGGTTCGTGAAGCAGCTGCTCGACGACGGACGGCTAGGGCGTCTCAGCTTGTGCTCCGGCTATGTCAAGTTCTACCGCGACCAGGCGTATTACGACAGCGCAGGCTGGAGAGGAACCTGGGCGATGGACGGAGGCGGGGCGATGATGAACCAAGGCATTCATACGATCGATCTGCTGCAATGGTTCGCCGGGCCGGTAGCGCTGCTGAAGGGCTTCGCCCGGAACGTGCTCCGGGACATCGAGGTGGAGGACACCGCAGTGACCGCGCTGCAGTTTAAGAGCGGGGCGCTCGGCTCGATCGAGGCGACGACGACCGCGTACCGTCAGCCGGATCATCGAATCGTTCTGCATGGGGACAAAGGGACGATCGTCTTGACGGGCGACGAGATTACGCAGCTGGACATTGCGGGAGAGAAGGTCGCCATTCCGGAGTTCCCGCCGTTCCAGGTCGTCCCGGACGGCCATGGCGTGCAAATCCGTGACATGGCGCAGGCCATCCTCGAGGGACGGAGTCCGATCGTAACCGGCGAAGACGGCCGCCATTCGCTGGAGATCATTCTGGGTACGTACGAGTCGCAGCGAAGCAGCCGGGAAATTTATTTTTAATTTCACGCACAACAAATAAAGCCGCAAGTCCGTGAATACGAAGCTTGCGGCTTTTTTGTTAAGGATAAATCCCGGGGTCCCCGCAAAGTAATAGGGGGCTTCGCCGAGCTCCGGAGGCCCCCTTCACTTGTGGGGTGTTTTATAGAGTCCGGCTGTAGCCTCTTGAGATCGATTTGGCATATTGGGAGGGCGTCATTTTGGTCGCTTTCTTGAAATGCCGGGAGAAGTAGTGGACACTGCTGTACCCGAGCAGTTCGGAGATTTCGGTCAAGTTGTACGTTTCCTCGCGGATATACGTTTTCGCTTTCCGGATCTTCAGCTCGCCCATCACTTCCATAACCCCGGCGCCCATTCGTCTTTTGAACAAAATGCTGAGCTGCGTCCGGCCAATGCCGAAGTGATCGCACAGATGCTCCAGCGTCAAGTTCTCGCCGATATGAGCTTCCATGTAAGCCTGAATCCGGTCAATCAGCTGGAGCTCCTGCTTCTCCTTGGGCACGGCGGTCATCTTGGAGCGGACTTGGTTCGTGAGGCCGTTCCGGATCATATGGATGAGCAGCGTCTCCAGGTGAATCTTGAACAAATGCTCACTGCCGAACGGAGCGTCGGGCTTGGCGTTAAGGCGTCTCCCGTTGTTCGAGGGGATCGGACCGAACGCGTTGAAGCCTTCCTCCATCAGCTGCGCGAGCAGCAGGCGCTCATAATCGCCGAGGTGAAACAGCTTGTTCGTGAGGAAATAGGACATAGGCGGACTGTCGCATTCGAACGTCACGATGAACACGTTGGGCGCGATGATCCCGTTGCCCTTGGCGCTGTGGAATTCGTTGGGCTCATGGAAGAGCAGGTCGCCTTGCTTCAAGTGAAAATGGCCGAAATCGGTATTGATCTCGATCTCGCCTTTGTCGACATAGTACAGCTCCCAGAAGTCGTGCTTTTCCCCGGAATACTTATAGTTTTTGGCCAGCTCAAAGTAATAGCAAGTAATCAGCTTATGGATTGAGACTACCTCTTGAATCGGATACCGTTGAAAATTCATGGGGCCTAGTCCTTTCTGGATCGTGTTGACTCACTTCTGATTTACAGGCCATCTTTTTAACCATTACCATTCCACATGTCCGAAAAAAAATCCTCTCTAATTGTAAAATTTTTCATGATTCGTGCAAATAAAACGTACAAAAGTGCAAAAGATTATGCAAAAAGATCGGCTGATTCGCTAAAGCCAGCTTCGCGCCGTTCACGATATGATAACGATGAGAAAGGCCGAAGCAGGGAAAAGGGAATCCAGTTGAAGGAGGAGAACGATGGAGATCGGTGTGATCAATATTTTGCGGAACGACGGCGTTTGCTTCGAACATGTCAGCCAGTTCGGCCTCAACGTGTGCCAGCTTATGTGCTGGAACACGGACATGGCTACCCGCGAGGTGTTCGACAACGTCATCCGGGAATCGAAGAAACATAACGTACGCATCTGCGCGCTTTGGGGCTGGGTGCCGGGTCCCGGCAAATGGAACTTCACGGAAGGCCCGGTTACGCTCGGTCTGGTGCCGAAGGAGTTTCGGGAGCAGCGGGTCCAGGTGCTGAAAACTTGGGCCGACTATGCGGCGTATATCGGTGCTCCCGCTCTGATCACCCACTGCGGCTTCATTCCGGAGAATATGACCGATCCCGAATACCCGGGAGTCGTCGAGGCGATCCGCGAAGTCGCCGAGCATTGCGAGCGTCTCGGCATCGGATTCTGGTTCGAGACGGGTCAGGAAACGCCGGTCGTGCTGCTCCGGACGATCGAGCGCGTCGGCACGTCCAATCTGGGCATCAACCTCGATCCGGCCAACCTGATCTTGTACGGCAAGGGCAATCCGATCGACGCGCTCGACGTGATCGGCGGCTACGTGCGGAACGTCCATGTCAAAGACGGGCTGTATCCGACCGACGGCAGCTTGCTCGGCAAGGAAGTGCCTGCGGGGCAAGGCCGGGTACGGTTTCCTGAATTTATCGCGAGGCTGCGGGAGATCGGCTACAAGGGCGAACTGATTATCGAGCGCGAGATTGCCGGGGACGAGCAAATCCGGGACATTCGGGCGACCGTGGACAATTTGAAATTATGGCTGGGCGAGGGGGTTTTGCAATGAATTTGCTGACGACGCTTAAGGGTTCGATGATGGAAGGGTATTTCCCGCAGGGCTGGGATTTGGAGCGAATCGACCGCTGCGCCAGCCACGGCCCGGCGGACGTAGGCGTTCGCGAGCCGCATTGGCACGAGGGCTTTCAGCCGGTCCCGTGCCGCTCTCTGAACGACTTCGAGGTGTACATGGGCCATGAGATCGCGATGCAGATCCGGGCCGCGCGCGAAGAGGGACGGCAGCTCGCCATCATTCTCCCCGTCGGCCCGATGGGCATGTACCGTTGGACCGTGTTTTTCCTGAAGAGCTGGGGAGTCAGCGCCTCCCATGTGCACGGGTTCAATATGGACGAATGGAGCGATGCGGAAGGCGAGACGCTGCCGCCTACGAATCCTGGTGCATTCCAGTACGCGATGGAGCATTCGTTCTATAACCTGCTGGGCGAGCTGACGGTGCCGGAGCACCAGCGCCATTTCGCGACCCGGGAGGCACTGCCGACCTTCGCCCCCCGGATTGCGAAGCTGAAGGAAGAGGGCGCCAAGCTAGTAGTCGTGTACGGAATCGGCCGGGTGTTCCACATCGCCTTCTGGGAGCCGCAATTCGCCGGCGAGTACGCCAGCGAGGCGGAATGGCGGGCCGCGACGCATCGGATCGGGGCGAGGCTGCATCCGCTGACGATCGAGCAGAATGCGATCACGAGCTTCAAGAGCCGCACCACCCTGGTGCCGTGCTACGCGAATACGATCGGCCCCGGCCTGTTCCTGCAGGCGGACTATGCGATCGGCGGAGCGGACGGTGCGCTGGGGCGCGGGATGATGTGGCAGGGTCTGTCGTTCTGGTCGACGCTCAAGTACGGGCCGAGCCCTTGGATTCCGTCGTCCTACATGCCGACACTGGCCGGGAAGCTGTTCTTCCTGGAGGAGCTGGCGGGACCGCTCGAGCCTGAACTGAATTAACGCATATGAAGGGAGCATGGTCTTCATGAACATTTTAGCCGTCGGGGCCCACCCGGACGACATCGAGATCTCTTGCGCCGGCACGCTGGCCAAGCTGAAGCAAGCGGGGCATCATATCGTGCTCTGCCACGCCTGCAAGGGCGACAAAGGGCACTACCGCATCCCCGCCGACGAACTGACCGAGATCCGGAGACAGGAAGCGAGGGAGGCCGGCGCGGTGATCGGAAGCGAGGTGCTGACCCTCGAATTCGGCGATGGCGAGCTAATCGCGGACAATCAGGACAACCGGATGCGGTTCGTGGATATGGTGCGTCAGGCGAAGCCGGATATCGTCATCACCCACGCGCCGAACGACTACATGCCCGACCATGTCGCCGTCAGCCAGCTCGTATTCTATGCGACGTTCTTCGCCACGCTGCCGAATATGAAGACGCAATTCGAGGCCGCCGAGCGTGTGCCGGCGCTCTACTATATGGACAACTTGTCCGGACTCGGCTTCGAGCCTACTTTTTATGTCGATGTGACCGACCACATGACGACCAAGCTGGAGATGCTGAAGAAGCATCAGAGCCAACTCGTCTGGCTGCAGGAGCACGACAATGTCGACATCGTCGACTTCGTCACGACGTTTAGCAAGACCCGGGGGATCCAGGCGGGCTGCACGTATGCGGAAGCGTTCCGGCAGCATCTCGTCTGGACGCGGCCGAACGCCGTCCGTTTCCCGGTATAAGCAGGAGAACGATAGAAGGGGAGAACGATCATGCTCAAAGTAGGCTTGGTGGGCCTGGGCTTTATGGGAAGGGCTCATTTGAAAAATTACGTCCGGCTGCAGGAGGAAGGGTTTCCGATTCAAGTCACGGCCATTTGCGATACGGATAGCCGAAAGTTCCAAGGCTACTTCACGGAGGGCAATATGCAAGTGGCGAGTACGGAGTTCGACTTCAGCGGTTACGCTCAGTACACGGATTACTCCCGGATGCTGCAGGAAGAGGAGCTGGACTTTGTCGACATTGCCTTGCCGACGTTTCTGCACAAGTCGACGGCCATTGCGGCGTTGCGGCGCGGCCTGCACGTGATGTGCGAGAAGCCGATGGCGCTGAACACGCAGGAAGGGCGGGAGATGATCGAAGCGGCCGAACAGGCGGGGAAGAAGCTGATGATCGCGCAATGCCTGCGGTTCTGGCCGGAGTACGAGTACCTGAAGGAGACGGTTGAAAGCGGACGTTATGGCAAAGTGTTGGCCGCTTCGTTCTTCCGGGGCGGCAATCCGCCGAAGTGGACGCATGAAGACTGGATGGTGCTGGAGGATAAGAGCGGCGGCGGCATGATGGACTTGCATATTCACGACATCGACATGGTCAATTGGCTGTTCGGCAAGCCGGAGTCGGTCACGACACTCGCGCGGCACGTGCTGCCGGGCAGCGCTTACGACATTATCTCGACGAACTACAAGTACCCCGACCACAAGGTCGTCAACTGTCAAGTGGACCGCGTGCTGCATGGCGATTTCGGCTTCGAGATGTCGTTCCGCGTCAACTTCGAAGGCGGCAATCTCGTTTTCGAGAAGCGAGGACTGAAGGATTATCCGAAGGACGGGAAGGGCTTTTCGCCCGAATTGTCCGCCGATACAGGCTATTACCGGGAAATCCGTTATTTCGCGGAAGCGGTCATGAACGATACGCCGATCGAGAAATCCGCGCCGGAGGACACTTGGGTGTCGCTGCAAATCGCCGAAGCCGAGAAGCTGTCTGCGGAGAGCGACGGAGCATCCGTCAGCGTGGCATAAGGTTTAAGCTCGTGAATAGCCCCTAATGCGACAACCCGGCCTGCAAAGGCCGGGTTGTTTTTTAGTCAAGAGAACACATAAAAAACTATAATTTAACATAGTGACATCCCTGAAAAAGTCCTATGATGAGCGAGGAAGGAACGATTCCACCTTGAGAGGAGGGACCGTGGACGTCCCATTTCGTCTAAAAGGTGTATGTAAGCGCTACCGGCAAACCATCGACCGCATGAGCGGAGATCGCCGCATCGGGCTCATTCAAAACTCACGCGAGGCGTCGGACAGCTGAGCGAGATGCTCGCTTGCGAGGCGGAACCGGAGCGCGCCGATGTTTTCTTCCGCGTGCTTCACCTTGGAAGCGCCGGGTATTGCGACGACGGCGTCGCCATGGGCGTGGATGAGCCAATTCAGGGCGATTTGGCTTGGACTGACGCCATACGTTCCGGCCAATTCCTCCACCAGGTCGAGCACCGGCCGGCTGGCATTCAGACCGGCGGTTTTGAACTTCGCTTGGAAGCGCCGGGGACCGCCGCTGCGTTTCACAAGCGATGGATCGCGGTGAAACTTCCCGGTCAAGAGCCCTTGTGCCAGCGGCGAGTATGCAATAATCGTCATGCCGAGCTCCCGGGCGGTATCCAGAATCCCGTTCCGTTCGATCCGGCGGTCGAGCAGACTGTATTTCACTTGGTTGGATACGAGCGGGAACCCATAGTCCGCCAGAATACGATGCGCCTCTCTCATCTTGGCCGCGGAGAAATTACTGACGCCGGCATGCACGATCCGGCCCTGCTTCAGCAGCTCGCTCATCTCGCGCATTTGTTTGCGGACCGAGGAGAACGAGTAGGGCTGATGGATCTGGTACAGATCGATCGTGCGCCCGCCCAGACGCTCGATCCGTTCGTCGATCGTCTTCGTGATGGAGCCCGCGGAACGGAGCACCGGCCACCATTTGGTCGCGATCACCGCTTGACGCCCTAACGGACCGACGGCGTGCAGCGCTTGATCGAGCGCTTGCTCCGACGCACCCCAGCCGTACGCTTCGGCAGTGTCGAACCAATTCATGCCGCCCTCCAGACTGAGGCGCACGATGTCTACGATGTCGGCATCCGGGAGCACCGGCCAGAACTTGCCGACGAGCCCGCTGCCTTTGCTGAACTGCCAGCAGCCGAGCCCAAGCGCCGAGATGAGCAGGTCGGACTGGCCCAAGCGGCGAAGTGGGGTATGTGTCTCCGAGGATGGCGTGTAAGGCGTATGAGAGTCGGACATGGGCATGGACCTCCAATCCTAGAATGATTGTACCATAGGATTCCCGGAACGGCAGGAACCGAATCGGACAAAGGGGAAATAAAAGAACGCTATTTGCCGCTCTACCTGCATCAGGTGTACGATCGAGGACAAATAACGTTCGGAGAGTACAGTTTTTGAAAACCCATCGTCAATATACTAACACAACGGAAGCCCTACCTCTCATCCGTCCTTACGGCTCCTCGGCCGCGCCAGTCTCGAATTAGCAACTTTCATATTTCCTGAACCATCAGCCGCTTATAGTTGGGAATGGAAGGGTGAAACGAATTCATGCTCGGGGTCCAAAAGGCGGGTTAATCCTAGAGGGTAAAAGAAGTTAAGAACGTGATTCGTTTATGCTTCAAAAACTTAATTCTATATTATACACGGTTGTCCAGGCTTTGTAAAGCGGCATTATGATTAACATGCGGTATCACCCAACTGGCGGATTCAAAGATTTCTATATAATAGTATACCCGAGGAGGAGTTTGGCTATGAGTCGCATTCATTTTTCTTGGTTTACCCCTACGAACGGAGACGGAGCTCATATCGGCTTGTCCAAGCCGGAACGCGAGCCCAGCCTCGACTATGTGATCAAGGTCGCGCAAGCGGTGGAGAAATCGGGTTTCGACGGCATCCTGGTGCCCGTAGGCACTCCATATTTCGATTCCTGGATGGTCGGTTCGGCGATCGTGCACCATACGACGACGCTGCGGCCGCTCATCGCGATTCGTCCGGGCTTCATTGCCCCATCGCTGTCGGCCAAGATGGCGTCTACCCTGGATTTGTTCAGCGGCGGCCGGATCGATATCAATATCGTAGCAGGGGGCTCGGCCCACGAGCTCGCGCAGGACGGAGATTTCGTCGATCATGACGTGCGCTATGAGCGCGGGGACGATTTCATGGAAGTGATGAACAAGCTGTGGGAAGGCGACCATGTCGATCATACCGGGCCTCACTACAGCATTAAGGATGGGGTGCTCATCCCCAAAAACATTCAGCGGAAAATTCCAGCCTTCTTCGGCGGATCGTCGGACGCCGGCAAAGAATCGACCGCGAAATACGGAGACGTCTATCTGCAATGGGGCGAGCCGGTCGAAGAAGTGCGCGCGCAGATCGAAGACGTTCGCCGCCGCGCGGCTGCCTATGGCCGCGAGCTGGAGTACGGCGTTCGAATTCATGTAATCGTCCGGGATACGGAGGAAGAGGCTTGGGCGGCGGCAGACAAGCTCGTGTCGATCGTCGATCCCGCGGTTGAGGCGCGGATGCGGGAGTACTATCAGACTGCGGACTCCGTGGCGCAGAGCCGGATGAGCGTCCTGCTCCAAGGCGATTTCAGATTCGGCAAGTTCAAGTGGGCCGGCATCGGCCGCGTCCGCAAAGGGGCGGGGACGGCGGTTGTCGGAACGCCGGAGCAAGTAAGAGAAGGGCTGCAGGAGTACATCGATGTGGGCGTCACCCATTTCATTCTGTCCGGCTTCCCGCACCTCGAAGAAGCGGAGCGCGTAGGCGCGACGGTATTGCCTCTGTTCAAGAACGAACGCAAATCGACCGTATCATCCATCTAAATCATATCGGAACGGAGGGGACTACGTGCAAGGAACGCAGCAAGAGCAAGCAATACGGAATTTCATCGGCGGGCAATGGGTGGAGTCGGGCTCCGATCGTCAAGAGCTCGTGCCGAACCCGGCGACCGGCGAGACGATTGCCCGGGTACCTCTGTCGACGCGAGAGGATCTGGATCACGCGGTACGGACGGCCAAGACGGCCTTCGCCGAGTGGAGCAAAGTACCGGTACCGCGCCGCGCCCGGATTTTGTTCAAATATCAACAGCTGCTGGTAGAGCATTGGGAGGAGCTCGCCCGGCTCATCACGATCGAGAATGGCAAAAGCTACTCCGAAGCGTATGGCGAAGTGCAGCGCGGCATCGAATGCGTCGAGTTCGCCGCCGGCGCGCCTACCCTCATGATGGGGAGCACGCTGCCGGACATCGCGACCGGCCTCGAATCGAATATGCACAGGTATCCCATCGGAGTCATCGGAGGCATTACGCCGTTCAACTTTCCGACGATGGTGCCGTGCTGGATGTTCCCGCTCGCGATCGCCTGCGGCAACACATTCGTACTGAAGCCTTCGGAGCGGACTCCGCTTTCGGCGAACCGGCTGGCCGAGCTGTTCACGGAAGCCGGCTTGCCGGCAGGCGTGCTGAACGTCGTCCACGGCGCGCATGACATCGTGAACGGCCTGCTCGAGCATCCGGACGTGAGCGCGATCTCGTTCGTCGGCTCCCAGCCGGTTGCCGAGTATGTGTACAAGCAAGCCGCCGCCCAGGGAAAGCGAGTACAAGCGTTGGGCGGCGCGAAAAATCATTCGATCGTCATGCCGGATGCCGATCTGAACCTCGCGGTCAAGGAGATCGTGAATGCGGCGTTCGGCTCCGCCGGCGAGCGCTGCATGGCGTGCTCGGTCGTCGTGGCCGTAGGCGGCATCGGGGACGAGCTGGCCGCCCGCCTCGCGGCGGCGGCCGAGGACATCCGCATCGGCAACGGACTGGACGAGGGTGTGTTCCTCGGGCCTGTCATCCGCGATGCTCATCGTGAGCGGACGCTCGGCTATATCGCGAGCGGCGTGGAGGAAGGCGCGAAGCTGGTCCGCGACGGTCGGACAGACGCGGCGGCCCAGCAGCCGGGCTACTTCGTCGGACCGACAATCTTCGACCATGCCAAGCCGGGAATGAAGATTTGGCGGGACGAGATCTTCGCGCCGGTGCTGCAGATCGTACGCGCCGAGTCGCTGGACGAGGCGATCGAGATTGCCAACCGATCCGAGTTCGCGAATGGCGGCTGCATTTATACGGACAGCGCGAAGGCGATCCGGCAGTTCCGCGAGCAGATGGACGCCGGGATGCTCGGCGTGAACGTCGGCGTACCCGCGCCGATGGCGTTCTTCCCGTTCTCGGGCTACAAGAAGTCGTTCTACGGAGATTTGCATGCGAACGGCCGAGATGGCGTAGAGTTCTACACGCGCAAGAAAATGATCGTGGCTCGATACTAATCCGACCCAAAATTTGAAGCCGGATGGCGTCTGTAAGCGAGACGCCATCCGGTTTTTGTTGTAAGATGGAGGACGGTGGCATCAAGTCAGGAGGATGGAGCGGATGAAGAAGAGGAAGCGGTGGTGGCAGGCAACTCTGCTCATGAGCCTCGGTATGGCTGTAGCGGGGTGTACCGACGGGGAACCGGGGGGGACCCGCGTTCCGCAGGCGGTCGTGGCCAGCGGGTATAAGGAGAAGCTGCTGGGTGCCCAGGAGGTCGTGGACCGGTTGTCGGCGGAAGGCATTCCGATGAACCGGAACAAGGAGGGACGCTACATCCGGCTGAACAATATTCACCCGATTGTGCTGGAGCTGCCGAATCAGGAGACGCTCTATGTTTACTTGTACGATTCCGAGCGCAGCGTGAAGCTGGCGAGAGATGATTTTGCCAAGCATACGAAGCTCCAGGATACGGTCCGGCCGATAGTTTATGACGTTAAGAATATTATGATCTTGTATGCGCACAGGACTACGGGGGACAATCCGCGCAGGATGACGGCGTACAATGATGCCATCGATCAATCGATCGAACGGCTGCTGGGAGATGAAGTCCAGCTGAAGCTCAGCGATTCGTACAACGTCGGGAAGCTGGACATGTTCCTGGAATCCGTTCATCAAGGGAAGGCGGACCAGCTGAAAGTGACTGCTTCTACCATCGAGGGCGATCCGATCTTTACATATGGCGTTTGGGACGGATCCAAGCTTGTGTACGTTAGGGACAACAGTCAGGACGCCTATGCCGGTCAAGACAAGGGTGCGGTGAGATTCGATTGTACCGGCGTGGAGAAAGTGTCCGAAGCGATACAAGAGGGAGGGACCGTCGTCCGATACAACGCGACAGGCTGTTCCGGTCCGAATGCGACCCAGCCGCTGGCTACGGTTCGTAGCCGCTCCTGACAGGCGGAAGCGCTATAATGAGGAGTATCGAAAGATGTTCGCTTAGACCAGAAAGGATCGTGTCGTTCATGAAAGAGCGGAACGTTTGGAAAAGGTGCATGCGGCATGGCGTGGTGCTCACATTAGGTGCCCTAGTGGCAGGAGGCTGGCTGTCGTCGGCGGCCATGGCGGCCGAGGACAATACATGGCCGTTGCATCTGAAGGCCGAGCAGTACGTGCAGTCCGGACAAGCCAGCCTGGCTCTTCCGATCTGGGATGACCTCATGCGCCGAGCTGCCGCGCGTTCCGATTGGATGACCGCAGCCCTATACGCAGGATATCTGGACGAACACTACGATGCGATTCACGATTACGAGCAGGCCGTTTATTATTACGAGCTGGAGAGTGAATATTGGCTCAAGGACGGCAAGGACTGGGGTTCGAACGATTACCAGAGGGCCCAGCAGCTGAAGACGACGATCGAGCTGTATGCTTCGGCAGTCGAATCGGATGAGCTGAGGCGTGCAGCGCTGCCTGCTAGCGGACAACTCGCCAAGTTCGAGCCGGAATACGGAGCCTACATCGGCATTTACTCCGAGCAGGATCCGGGGATGAGCAATTATTTCAACCGCTCGAAATCGATTTACGGCAAAAATCATGCGATCTACTTGGCCTACGCCACATATGGGGAATCGTTTCCGCGTCGTTATGCGGACAATGCCAAGTCCGCAGGAGGCGCCCTGCAGATCGCCTGGCAGCCGCTCAAGGGGCTCGCGCCCGTGCTGGACGACGCTTATTTGCGGGAATGGGCGAAGCAGGCGGCCGCGGCCGGCATCCCGATCTTCCTCCGGTTCGCCGGGGAGATGAACGGAGACTGGACGCCATGGGCGGGTGATCCGCAGGTGTACATAGAGAAATTCAGGACAGTGGCCAGAGTCATGCACGAGCTGGCGCCAAACGTGGCCATGGTGTGGAGCCCCGGCGATGTGCCGCGATATACGATGGACCTGTACTACCCAGGCGACGAGTATACGGATTGGGTGGGTCTTAGTTTGTACACGGAGCCTTTGGCGGATGCGAGCAAAACGGGCAATCTGCTCGGCACCACCCCGATCGAACGGCTCGACGAAATGTACCGGCTGTACGCCGACCGAAAGCCGATCATGCTGAGCGAGACCGGAGTCTCGCACTACTCGTCCGTGGACGGTCAGTCTTATGTGGATTATGCGGCTTTGAACCTGGAGCGGCTATACCGGGTCATGCCTTTGAAATATCCCCGCCTCAAGGCGATCACGTATTATAACGTCGGACTCGTCCCGGGAGCGAAGGACAATTACAGTCTCCGCGAGGACGAAAGGTTGTTCGAGCTGTATAAGACGACGATTGCGGACGAATATTATTTGACCTCCGTGAAAACGGGCGAGAAGCCGGACGATGGCATAGGGTACCGGGACGGAAGCAAGCCGTTCGAGGAGCGAACGAAGTGGGTGCCGTTCGTCCGCATCCCGGATGTGTATATCGGCAAAGTCCAATACGTCCTGAACGGAACCATTTTCGCCGCCAAAACAAACCCGCCGTTCGAGGTTGACGTCAAGGCGGGCGACGTGCCGCAAGGCTCCGTGCTGGAAATTCAAGTCTATAGTCGGGAAGGGCGGCTAGCGGGAACCCGGTCGTTCTCCGTCTCGTCCCAAGTTTCCGTCTCGATCGACGGAGTGCGGCAATCGTTCGAGCAGCCTCCGGTTATCGTGAACGGGAGCACCTTGACGCCGCTAAGAGCGATCTTCGAGCGGATGGGCGCGCAGGTCAGCTGGAATGATGCGACCAAAACCGCGACGGGGACGAAAAACGGCAAAACGGTCTCGATTACCATCGGGTCGTCCGTCGCCATTGTGAACGGAAACCAAGTGCCTCTCGAGCAGCCGGCGCAGTTGATCGGCGGTTTCACGATGGGGCCGGCGCGATTTATTGGTGAAGCTTTTGGGGGGCACGTGACCTGGGAGGGCGCTACCCGTCATGTAACCATCGTTTCGTCATAAAATAAATAATGTTTCCGTGCAACCTTTTTCGCATGACTTTTGTCCTAATTAGAAGGGTGGAAGTCTGCCTTTTGGTGTCACCTATTTTTTTACATAAGTCTCACTGGGTATATAGTCACTATCTTGTCAATAGTGATATAATGATAAGAAGGACATAAGACCTACGGCGAAACTTTATTTCGGACAGAGGTGGATGAGAGATGACGGCGAATCAGATACTGACATCGCTGAGTAAAATCAGAGATCAACATACTGAAGTGGAGAAATGCGTGGATTTGATTTATGAGGTACAGCGGACGGGCGGACCGCTCGCCGAACTGATTACGGTGCTGAAATATGAGAAACCGCTGCTGCATTCGCTGCTCAAGGCGAGATTGAAGCATAATCCGGGCATTAACCTGATTTTGACGATCTCCATGGATTACGAGCAGGCGAAGCAAAAGCTTGCAGCCTATAACTGACGGCCGATCGGGCGTGTTGCATAGTTCGATTGAGTTGACTCCGCGCAATGCGGAATGCTACATTGTAGCTGCATGCAAGCTGTGGAGTCTATGAGAGACAGTTGAGGCGTATAGAGATGCAATCATCCTTCGATTTCCCGATTGATCAAGTGATAGATCAGCTTAAGGGGGCGCTCGAGTTCCGCATGAACGCGGTGCTTGCGGCGCCCCCTGGCGCTGGCAAGACGACCCGCGTGCCGCTCGCCTTGCTCCAGGAGCCCTGGGCGAGGAACAAACGCATTCTGCTGCTCGAGCCCCGGCGGATTGCGGCCCGGTCGGCGGCACGCTTCATGGCTCGTCAGCTGGGCGAGCCGGTAGGGCAGACGGTCGGCTACCGGATGCGATACGATACGCGCGTCGGTCCCGCAACCCGGATCGAAGTCATTACGGAAGGCGTGCTCACCCGGCTGCTGCAGGAAGACCCGGCTTTGGAGGACGTCGCGATCGTCCTCTTCGACGAATTCCATGAACGGAGCCTGCAGGCCGATCTGGGTCTCGCCTTGTGC
Source organism: Paenibacillus sp. HJGM_3 (assembly GCF_045062745.1). Lineage (NCBI taxonomy): Bacteria > Bacillati > Bacillota > Bacilli > Caryophanales > Paenibacillaceae > Paenibacillus > Paenibacillus sp. HJGM_3. The sequence continues at coordinate 104,291 of NZ_JBJGED010000011.1, read as the reverse complement.
TTGCAAGCGCAGAGTTTATTCCGACCGGAGCTGCGGCTTCTCGTCATGTCCGCTACGCTCGATACGGAACGGATCGCCAAGCTGCTGGACGATGCTCCTGTCGTGTCCAGCGAGGGCCGGAACTTTCCGGTCGAGATTCGGCATGCCGCCTCCCGGCGAAGGGACGACCGATGGGAGACGCAGGCAGCCCGGACGATCGCGGAGGCGCTTGCTCAGGAAGCGGGGGACGTGCTCGTGTTCCTGCCTGGCCTGGGCGAGATCCGCCGGGTCTCCCGGCTGCTGGCGGGGCTCCGGCTCGGACCGGGTGTCCGGCTCTCGCCGCTGCACGGCAGCCTGACTCCGGAGGAGCAGGATCAAGCGATCGCCCCGAGTGCGCCGGGGACGCGTAAAGTCGTCCTCGCGACATCCATCGCCGAGACGAGTTTGACGGTCGAAGGCGTCAGGACGGTCGTCGACTGCGGCTTCTCGCGGGTACCGCGGTTCTCGCCTCGCACCGGCTTGACCCGGCTCGAGACCGTGCCGGTGACGCTAGATTCCGCCGTGCAGCGCAGCGGAAGGGCCGGACGTGTCGCTCCAGGCGTCTGCTATAGGCTCTGGACGCCGGAGGAGGAGCGGCAGCTCGCCGCGCACGGCGTGCCGGAGATCGCCGCGGCCGATCTCGCGCCGCTCGCGCTGGAGCTGGCCGCCTGGGGCGCCGCGGATCCCGCCGAGCTGCGCTGGCTCGATCCGCCGCCGGCTGCGGCGTACCGCCAGGCGCGCGAGCTGCTCGCGCAGCTGGGCGCGCTCGACGCGGCCGGGGCGATGACGCCCTACGGCCGACGAATGGCGGCGCTGGGGCTGCCGCCGCGCCTCGCGCATATGCTGCTGCAGGCCGAGGGAATCGGCCTGCAGCAGCTCGCGTGCGAGCTCGCCGCGCTGCTCGGCGAGCGCGATCCGCTGCGCGCCTCCGGCGCGGCCGCCGGGTCCGCATCCGCGGGGGCGGATGCGGACGTGCGGCTGCGCGTGGAGGCGCTGCGGGCGGCGCCGCGCGGCGGCGGCGCGGGCGCGAGCGCTAGCGCGGGCGCAGGCGATCCGACGGTGTGGCGTCGGATCGCCGAGGAAGCCGCGCGGCTCGCGCGCACGCTCGCGGGCGCCGCGCACGGCGGCGGCGCGGCGGAGCCGGCAGCGGCCGGCAGTCGCCCGGCCGACGGGCCTGGCGCCGGCGCGGCGCCTCGTGCGAGCGACCTGGCGGCGTGCGGCGTGCTGCTCGCGTTCGCGTACCCCGACCGCATCGCCCAGCGGCGACCCGACGGCCGCTTCTTGCTGCGCAGCGGCCGCGGCGCGGCGTTCGCGCACGTGCAGCCGCTCTCGCAAGCCGACTACATCGTCGCCGTCGACTTGGAGGATCAGGGCGCGGACGGCCGCATTAACTTGGCGGCCGCACTCGAGCCGGCCGATCTGGAGCGGTATCTCCAGGGCAGCATCGAGCGGGAGACTTCGGTCGAATGGGACCGCGAAGCCCTCAGCGTCAAAGCCCGCAAGCGCACCCGCCTGGGGGCGATCGTCCTGCAGGATGTCCCGGACCCGAAACCGGACCCGGGGGCGGTCACGACTGCGCTCCTTAGCGGGATCGAGGTCGAAGGGTTGGACATGCTGCCCTGGTCCAGGCCGGCTCGCCAGCTGCAAGAGCGGCTCGTCTTCCTGCATCGGCTGAACCCGGCCTGGGCGGACAGGAGCGAAGCTCATCTTCTCCAGACGCTCGAGGAGTGGCTCGCGCCGTACGTGGACGGGATGAAAAGCCGTGCCGATTTGCAGCGGTTGAACCTCGTTTCGATTTTGCTGGACGCTTTGTCGTGGAACGAGCGCCGCGAGCTCGACGAGGAAGCGCCGACACATTATACGGTCCCGAGCGGCTCGCGCGTGCCGATCGACTACAGCGATCCGGAGGCCCCCGCCATAGCCGTGCGGCTGCAAGAGATGTTCGGCCTGATGGAGACTCCGCGGCTCGGTTGGGGCCGGGTGCCGCTGACACTGCACCTGCTGTCTCCAGCTAGCCGGCCCGTCCAAGTGACGCGGGACTTGGCTAACTTTTGGCGGGAGACGTACTTCGATATCAAAAAAGACTTGAAAGGCCGGTACCCGAAGCATTATTGGCCCGAGGACCCCTTCCAAGCGGTCCCTACGAATCGGGTACGCCCTAGGCCTTAGAAAATAGAGTTACCCTGAGCTTCTGCGATCGACTCGCAGAAGCTTTTTCAGTTGAGCTGCCGCCCAGCGAATTGCAAACGCCTACAAAGTGACTCATAGGTAACTCTCTTGTCGAACAACCTTTTTTGTTGTAAGCTGAGAATCAGAACAGTTACAGGGACGAACCTGGCAGAGAGGCTGGAATACGCATGGCAGACAGACCGAGTCGAAGCACGTTTCATGAACGCATGGACGAGATGGTCAGTGTGTTGCGCGACGAAATGATTTCGGGGAAACGTCAAGTAGGGGAGTTTTTGCCTTCGGAACGTGCGCTCGGCAAGCAGTTTCGCATCAGCAACAAATCGGTTCGCGATGCGCTCGGTATCCTGCAATCCGAAGGATTGATCGAGAAAATTCCGAAGGTTGGCTCCCGCGTCGCCAGCTTGCCCGACGATAAGGCGATCCGTGTCCGGTTCGCCTATCATAACGAGCTCGTGCACGAATGCGACATCTCGCATTTAATTACGATGTTTCATAAGGAGCATCCGCATATCCGGGTGCAGCCGATGCCGCTCATGGATTTCACGGAATTTATGGACTCCGATCTGTTCGACGTGTTCTCCGTCAACCATATCGGGTTTCAGCAAATTGTCAAAGAAGGCTTAACGGATCGGCTGGAGACGCAGCAGCCTCGGGAGAACGTCTACCCTTATTTGTTTAAAAGCTTCCTGTATGAGGGGGAGCTCAAGGTACAGCCGTTCACGTTCTCCCCGGTCATTCTGTGTTACAACAAGGCGCATTTCGCCGAGAAAAACGTCCTGGAGCCGGACAGCAGCTGGAGCTGGGACGACCTGATCCGGGCGGCGGCTCAGCTCGAAATCCCGAATGAACGGTTCGGCTTCTACACGTACCTTCAGGCGATAAACCGGTGGCCGACGTTGCTGCTCCAGAGCGGCCTCGCCTTCCCGAAGCCTGGCGATCGCTCCTATGTCGAGCGTCTCGGCACATGGGTGGAAGCGCTCCGGATTTGCCGGGACTTGATCCGTCAGCAATCCATGAAGACTATATTTGACAGGGAAGAAGACACCGAAGAGCTGTTCCTACAGGGACGGGCATCGATGATCATGACGACATACTTCCGCTTGAATGAGCTGAAGAAAGCGCCGTTCGAATACGACATCGCGCCCTTGCCATACTCGCATAATTCCAAGACGCAGCTGATCACGATCGGTCTAGGGCTCATGGCCGGCTCGAAGCAGAAGGAAGCGTCCAAAGCGTTCATCGATTTCCTGCTCTCTTACACGTCTCAGCAGACGATCCGCTCGCGCACGCTCAGCATTCCAGCCCTCAAGACCGCGGCCGAATGGAACGGCAAGGACAGCGTACACCGGCCTTCCCGATTTCCGATGCATCGGGAGATCGTGCCGACATTCGGCCTGATCAGCGAGCTGAATATGAACGAACGGATGATCAGCAGCTTGCTGAAGGAAGCCAAATATTACTGGTCCGGCCTGTATTCCGACGATGCGCTCCAGGATAGGCTGGAAGCCTGGATCGAAGATCAGCTGGAGGAGCAGCGCCAGCAGCAGCTCGCTGCAGCCGAATAGAGTGGACCCTGAATCCTGAATGGAGCGCGGTGGACGCGCATTCGTTCAGGATTTTTTGGTGTCTTGACTTTATTAACTCATATCCAAGTTAGGTGTGAGTCAGAGCAGGGCCGAAAAATAAATAATCGTTGACAGAAAACCCTTACATCGTTAAGATGGAGTCAGACAGAGTTAGATATGAGTCACTGGAAAGGATTGTGTAAGGAAATGACCCGAATTGCTCTACTTGCCGACAGAAGTGTTGCCTCACACATATTTCAAGCCAAACATTTGGAGCAGCTTCGTGAGCTTGGTACCGTTATCATCAACACCGACGACGTGCGTCCGTCCAAGCAGCGGGTAGCCGAGTTGCTGCAAGCCGCAGAGATCGCCATCACCTCCTGGGGCTGCCCTACGATTGATGCGGAGGTGCTGAAGCACACGCCGGACCTGAAGCTCGTCATGCACGCGGCCGGCACGGTCAAGGGCATCGTGAGCCCCGAGCTGATCGAGCGCGGGATCCGCGTCAGCAGCGCTAACGATCCGTTAGGCGTCGGCGTAGCCGAGACGGCGCTGGGACTTACGATCGCGGCGGTGAAACGGATGTGGCCGCTCTCGCAGAACACGAGAAACGGCGGATGGGAAGAAGACAAACATTTGATTCGCGAAATGTATGAGTTGAAGATCGGGGTAGTAGGGGCAGGCAAAGCCGGCCGTCACTATATTCGCTTGCTGCAAGGCTTCGATGTGGAAGTATTGGTGTATGATCCGATCCTGAGCGCCGAGGAAGCCCGTTCGATCGGTGCGGAGAAGGTGGAGCTGGAGCAGCTGCTCGTCGAATCCGACGTCATCTCGATCCACGCCCCGTCCATTCCGGAAACCGACAACATGTTCAACGCCCGCACCTTCTCCCTGATGAAGGACGATGCCATTCTGATCAACACGGCGCGAGGCACTTTGATCCATGAAGCGGAGCTCGCTGCCGAGTTGGCCAAGGGCCGGTTCACCGCCTGCATCGACGTGACCGAGCCGGAGCCGCCGTTGCCGGATCACCCGTTCCGGAAGCTAGACAATGTCATCCTGATCCCGCATATCGCCGGAGCCGTCAACAACGGGAAGCATCGGTTGGCCCAATACGCCGTCGATGAAATCCGCAACTATTTGCGCAAGGAACCGCTGCTTGGCGAAGTGAACCTACAGTCGCTTCACGTTATCGCTTAATTCATATTAAGTGTAGGGGGTGGAACACTAGTTTCATGGCTTCGTAGGGCAGCCTCGGCTGCCGACCTGACATCCGCGAGAAGATGCACTTCTATCATTTGTACCGACAAAAAGGGAGGATCTCAATGAAAGCGCTTAAAGTACTTAGCACCGTTATGATTGCGAGCTTGGTTCTTGCCGCCTGTTCGTCCAAGGAAGAAGCCACGCCTACCACCTCGCCGTCCGGATCGCCCGGAACGGGAGCGGCAACGCCGGCCAAGAAAGAGAAGCTTTCCCTGAAGTGGTTCGTTTTTGCGCCAGCTAACGCTAATCTGCCGTCCGCCGATAAAGATTTCGTCAAAAAAGCGATCGAAGAGAAATTCAACGTAGATCTGAAGATTGAATACATGCCGTACGGCGCGGACGCCAATAACAAACTGAACGTCATGCTGACGAGCGGCGACATTCCGGATATGTTCCTGGCGGACGGTGCTGCGAGCCAGAAATATGCAGTGGACGGTCTGCTTGCCGATCAAAGCACGTTCGTAACGCCTACAACGATGCCGAACTACTTCAAGTGGATCAGCCAAGACGTGCTGAACAACTATCAGCTGCAAGGCATCAAGCATGCACGCTCTCCGATTCCATTCCCGAAAATGACGTACGGTTCGTTCTATGTGCGCAAGGACTGGCTCGACAAACTGAATCTGCAAGCGCCTAAGTCGTACGATGAGCTGCTGAACGTCATGCGCGCTTTCACGAACAACGATCCGGACGGCAACGGCAAGAAGGACACCTACGGCTTCAGCGCGTCTGCGGCAGGCGGACGCATCCCGCTCGACTTCCCGCAATGGATCAACAACGGGCTTGTCGCGGACTTTATGATCAACGGCAAAGATTTCGTGGAAACGCAAACCGACTTGAAGATCCAAAACGTCATCCAAGGCATCGTGGATATGACGAAGGAAGGCATCGTCGATCCGGACTGGTTCGTGAACAAGTCGCCGCAGCATTTGGACAAAGCTTCTCAAGGCAAAATCGGCGTATTCTGGTCTACGGACAAGAACATCGCCTTGGATTCGGTACCTACTAGCGTACAAGCGAAAGGTAAGCTGATCGACCCGAAAACCGACTGGCAGCCGATCTTCCCGTTCCAAAACCAACCGTATGGCTGGAAGCAAGGAACTGCTGGCGGCGCCGCGCCGTTCCTGTTCGCGAAATCTGTCGCCGACAAATCGCCGGACAAGATCAAGCGTTCCATCGAAATTCTCGACTGGCTCACGGGCGAAGAAGGCTACATTTTGACGCACTACGGTCAAGAAGGCAAGCATTACAAGAAGGAAGGCAGCAAAATTACGCTTGATCCGGCTGCGTACGATGCGGACATCACCAAAGCCGGCGACTGGTTGTCCATCTACCGCTTCTTCGTGAACTTCGATGAGCCGTCCGTCCTGAAGCTGGATGTCGTCGACCCTAGAATGTCCGATCGCGACCGCAGCGTCCTCAAGTTCGTCGAGGCGATTCCGAAGCATGCCGGCGAGCCCGTGACCTTGGCTCCTCCGCAGGGCATGAACATCGCCGACTTCCGCAAGGAAATGGCCCGCTTGCAAAACGTTGCCATCTTCGACGACAAGAGCGGCGCCAACTGGCCGAAATACCGCGCCGAGCTGATGTCCAAATTCAGCGGGCAGCAAATTTTCCAAGGTTATGTCGATCAAATCAATGCCGTTCTCCCGGCGGATAAGAAGCTGAACCCTTGGAAGTAATCGCAGTTTAAGTTTTGTGTGGAAAGTCCGGATCCTTTGGGTCCGGGCTTTTTTTGGCCTACGCCTCCAAAACCTGCACCGTCCCCGGACGGACCAGCGACTTCCGGCGCCAGACGCCGCTTTTCCAGCGCGCCAGCATAATCAATCCCCGCGTCCATTCGTCGACGGTAAAGGCGATCCAGACGCCCAGCAGCCCATAATCCAGGTGGACGCCCAAATAGTAGGCAAGCGGCACGCAAACGCCCCACATCGAGAACACGCCCATCATGACCGGGAAACGAGCATCCCCGGCCGCGCGGAGCGAGTTGATGATGACGATGTTGAACACCCGGCCGGGCTCCAGGAGGATCGACAGCAGCAAAATGCCGGCTCCCATCGTGATGATCTCCGTATCATCCGTGAAACCGTCCATTAAGTGCGAACGGAATATCGCCGCGATCCCAACAATCCCTGCCGTCAAGGCGATACTTATCCGTAAGCTCCGGAGCAGGCGATGATAAGCGGCCTTGTATTCTCCGGCGCCCACCATATGCCCGACCAATATCTCCGTGCCCATCCCGATGGCGGTGGAGATCGCCATATAGTAGGCGCTTATATTAAAGACGTACACATGCGCGCTTAACGCCTGCGGCCCGATCATATTGATGAAGCCCAAAATCATCATCAGCTGGGATTGCCATGCCAGATGCTCCCCGGCGGCCGGCAGCCCTACGCTTAGAATCGAGCGCACGTGCCGCTTCTCGAACCGGATTTAATCTTTCGGACGAATCGGACTAGGCACACGGCGGTACATCAAGATAAACAAGGCGATGACCCCGAGAATCCGGCTGACGATGGTCGAGATCGCCGCTCCGGTCACGCCCCACTCCGGGAAACCCAAGTGGCCGAAGATCAGCAAATAGTTGCCGGTCACGTGCAGCACGTTGACGCCCAAAGTAACGAACATGACGTCGCATGTATTGCCGTTTGCCCGGATGATGGAGGATACCGCATAGGAGATCGCCTCCACCCAAATGAAGCCGCCGATGAGCAGCAAATATTTGTTGGCGATGGCGATTTGCTCCGGGGCGAGGTTCATCAGCCGCATAACCGGTTCGCTGAAAACGACGATCACCGCACTGACGGCCAAGCCGAAAATCAGGTTCATCGTAACCGCCAAAGCGGATATTCGGCTCGCCGTCTCCCGTTGTCCCGCGCCTAAAAATTGGGTCACGGCTACGCTCGTGCCGATGCCGACAAAACCGAACATCAAAATGCAAAAAACAATGATTTCATTCGCCAGCCCGACTGCGCCGGCTACCCCGTCCGAGATGCGGCTCAGCATAAATACGTCCGCGGTGCCGAGCATCATCCGCAGCACGGAATCCACGAGAATCGGCCAAGTCAGGGCGAAGAGACTCAGCTTTTTCCAAGACGGCCGCGTTTCCGCGTTTCGATCCAAAAGCTCTGTGTTGTTCATGTTTGTGCAAGACCCCTATGTTTGGATTAACATCAAACATTATCCCACCTCAGCCCGCCGCTGTCTAACGAAACCTATTGTAAACATTTGCTTTCCGGAACGGGATACGGGATGATAGAGAGAGGTTTGTCCGCCCGTCGGAAATTCTTGGTAAAGGGATTGGAATAAGGTGAATAAGACGCTATAATCGAGAGTGGACAAGAACCTTTAGATTATGGATAAGGAGAATCGTGATGGAAAAAGTACTGATTTTCGGCCACAAAAATCCGGATACGGATACAATCTGCTCGGCGATCGCATACGCCGATTTGAAGACGAAGCTGGGGCAAAACGTAGAGGCAGTCCGGCTCGGCGCTGTCAGCAGCGAAACTCAATTCGTGCTCGACACGTTCCAAGCGGCGGCTCCTCGCCTGGTAGAGACGGTAGCGGGTGAAGTGAAAAGCGTCATCCTCGTCGACCACAACGAGCGCCAGCAAAGCGTCAGCGACATCGACCAAGTCCGCGTTACCGAAGTGATCGACCATCACCGCATCGCCAACTTCGAGACGGCGCATCCGCTGTATTACCGAGCGGAGCCGGTAGGCTGCACCGCTACGATCTTGAATAAGCTGTACAAAGAAAACGGAATCGCCATTGAGAAATCGGTAGCGGGCCTGATGGTATCCGCCATCGTATCCGACACGCTGCTGCTGAAATCGCCGACCTGCACGCCTGAAGACGTCGCTGCAGCCCGTGAGCTCGCCGACATTGCCGGCGTCAACCTGGAGACCTATGGCCTTGACATGCTGAAGGCGGGTGCTAATCTGAGCGACAAGTCGATCGCCCAGCTCATCTCGCTCGACGCGAAGGAATTCCAGATGGGCAGCTACAAGGTGGAGATCGCCCAGGTAAATGCAGTCGATACGAACGACGTGCTGTCGCGCCAATCGGAGTTGGAAGCGGCGCTGAACGCCATTATCGAGCAAAAGGGGCTTGACCTGTTCCTGTTCGTCGTCACGGACATCCTGAACAACGATTCCATCGGCGTGGCGCTTGGCCGTTCGGCCGGCGTTGTGGAGCAAGCCTACAACGAGAAGCTGTCGGGCAACCGCATCACGCTCAAGGGTGTCGTGTCGCGCAAGTCGCAGATCGTGCCGGTATTGACCGATACGTTCACCAAGCAATAAGCGTCTTGGCTTGAGGGCCGCTAAGTTCTTAGGAACTTGGCGGCTTTTTTGCATGTGCTCGGAGTGTCAGAAGTTTACCATCATTCAGGTAATACGTGTGCAAGGCTTCGTTGTGCTTTGGAAAGGTCAACCACGACCAAGGTCCAGCTTCCGAACCGTCCGCGGCACGAAATCAAGTTCATTCCCGCGCCTGTTATGACTTTCTTTTCCATCCGGTAGAGTGAATGTATCAAAACTCTACGAGGGAAGGAATGGAATCGGAATGAAAAATCAAGCTTTGGGAATGTCGAATGCGAAGGTTGGCTTTTTTCAAGGGGAGCAAGCGCTTGTCCTGACGGGACTGCTCGGCTTCGTACTGGCGGCGCTGTGCGCCGTGTGGGTGCTGATCTGGGGCGGGGAGGTCGCCCCGGACGGAGACGTGACGAAGGCCATCTCGTTTAATGCCGCGCTAGGCGCCTTCATTCTCTCTACAGCGGCGATCATTCCGCTGTCGGGCTTGGGCGAGAAGGGGCGCGCGTTTTTTCGCCGCTTCTACGTCATACTGGCGCTCTACTCCTATGGGGCGGAGACGGTGCAAAATATGCGCGGCGTGAACCCCAGGTTCGTGAAGGACGGAAGCGCCTTCGACTACGCGGTCGGTAACCTTTTTGCACTCGTGGCGCTGCTTCTGGTGGTCGTGTACTTGTACTTGGCGGTTCAATTCTTCAAGTCGCGCGCCTACGCACTCCGTCCGGAACTGAATGTCGGCATCCGGTATGCGATGGTCGCCGTCGTGATTTCGTTCGCCGCCGGCATTTGGATCTCGATGAATCAAGGGCGCACCACGGGACTAGAAGGCAACATCATCTGGCTGCATGGCCTCGGGTTCCACGCTCTGCAAGTGATGCCGCTGGTCGCTTGGCTCGCCGAGCGTTCCCCGAAGGCGCCGCATGTGCGCCGCAGAGGGATCCACATCACGGGGATCGCTTATGTTCTTGGCCTTCTTGCCATCGGATGGCAAACTTGGAACGGCGACGCCGTAATGGAAGTGTCCGTCCTCCCGCTAGTCGCCGGATTTTGCTTCCTGGTCACAATTGCCGTCGGAGCCCTGATGCTCCGTCGTGCAGCTGCCCCTGCATCGCGAACCGCCCAATGGGGATCCTGACTTTAGCGGAGCAATGCGCCGCGCTTTACACGGTCACCGGAATGCACTATGATGACCGTGTACATACTGACAACCCTACGGGGATCGGAGGATCTAAACGGCTATGAGCAGCATGGACCACAACTTGAAGAAATACGCCAAACTTGCCGTTCGCGTCGGAGTCAATGTCCAGCCGGGACAAACCTTGTTCGTGAACGCGCCGATCGAAGCCAAAGACTTGATTCGCAAAATCGCGGAGGAAGCGTACGCGGCCGGGGCGAAGAACGTCATAGTCGACTGGAACGACGATATCATCACCCTGATCAAATACAAGGGAGCCCCGGAGGAGGCGTTCTCCGAATATCCGATGTGGAGAGCGAAAGGGTTGGAGGAGCTGAGCGACAACGGAGCTGCGTTCATAAGCGTTCTATCCCCGAATCCGGACCTGCTGAAGGACATCGACCCGAAGCGGGTTGCGACCGCGCAGCGCACTGCCTCATCCGCACTGAGCAAATACCGGGCCAATTCGATGAGCTACAAGGCCAGATGGTCGCTGATCGCCGTGGCGAACGAGGCTTGGGCCGCCAAAGTGTTCCCCGAGCTTCCGATCGAGGAGGCGGTCTCGCGCCTGTGGGACTTTATCTTCGAAGCAACGCGCGTACAGCTCGACGATCCGATCGCCGCCTGGCACGAGCACAACGCCCGACTGCGCGAGAAGGTCGATTACTTGAACGGGAAGCAATACCGTCAGTTGATCTATAAGGCGCCCGGCACGAATCTGACGATCGACCTGCCGCACAATCACGCGTGGCTGGGCGGTTCGAAGGATGCTCAGGATGGCGTTATGTTCAATCCGAACATGCCGACCGAGGAAGTGTTCACATTGCCGCATAAGGACGGCGTGAACGGAGTCGTGCGCAGCACGAAGCCGCTGAACTATGGCGGCACGGTGATCGACAACTTCTCGCTTACGTTCGAGAACGGGCGTGTTGTCGATATGCAGGCCGAGACCGGCCGCGAGACGCTGCAGCATTTGCTGGATACCGACGAGGGGTCGCGGCGGCTGGGGGAAGTGGCGCTCGTGCCGTTCCATTCGCCGATCTCGAACGCGAACTTGATCTTCTACAATACGCTGTTCGACGAGAATGCCTCGAACCATCTGGCGCTCGGTCAAGCCTATCCGACCAATCTGCAGGGCGGGGCGGGGATGACGAAGGAGCAATTGGCGGAAGCGGGCGTCAATACGAGTCTCGTGCATGTGGATTTTATGGTCGGCTCGCCGGAGATGGACATTGACGGCGTGCTGGAGGATGGCCGGCGGGAGCCGATCTTCCGCGAAGGCAATTGGGCGTTCTAATTCGTGAAGAGGGGAAACGACACGATGAACATTTCACTCTGCATCGGGGCTTATAAAGGTCAGGACGCAATCTACCATCTGGAGAAAATCCGGGAGCACGGGTTCCACGGCCTCGAGTATTACGCTTGGTGGAACCTGGATCTCGTCGAGGTGGCGAAGGCCCAGGAACGGCTCGGCGTCGGCATTATCGCCACTTGCACGAACGAGTTCAATCTCGTAGACGGCACGAAACGGGAAGCGTACATAGCCGGGTTGGCCGAGACGATCGAAGCGTGCCGGCGACTCGGGACACGCTCCATCATCTCGCAGACGGGCAAAGCGCTGGAGGGGGTGTCCCGGGAGCCGCAGATCGAAGCGATGGTCGAGACGCTGAAGCGATGCGCGTCTCTGTGCGAGCGGGCGAATGTCGTCCTCGAGCTGGAGCCGCTGAATGGGCTGGTCGATCACCCCGGTCATTTCCTGCAAGCCTCCGACGAGGCGGTACGGATCATTGACGCCGTCGACAGCCCGAACGTGAAGCTCGTCTTCGACGTCTACCACCAGCAGATTACCGAAGGAAATGTGACTCGCAACGCAACCCGCTATCGGGACCGCATCAACCATTACCATATCGCCGACAATCCGGGCCGGAAGGAACCCGGGACCGGGGAGTTGAACTACGTCCATATTCTTAATGCCATTAACCAAGCGGGCTTCGACGGCTTCGTGGGGCTGGAGTGCGGATATACGGTCGATCCCGATCTCGCGCTGGACCGGTTCAAACGCGACATTCTGCAAAAGATCGGGTAGTTCCTTTAATATTAGCCAGTATCGCAAAGGTGCCGATGTCTCTCGACCGAGAGGCTTCGGCTCTTTTGCGTGCTAATGCAGGTAAATGTCTCCGAGCTCGTTCGTCAGCTCCTGCTCCAGGGCGGGGCTGATCTCCGTCATCGGCAAGCGGAGCGAGGAGGAAGCAATAAGGCCCCGGTGCCGGAGCAGCCATTTCAGCGGGGCGGGATTCGGCTCGCGGTAGAGCAGTTCAATCAGCGGCAGCAAACGGTCGAACTGTGATTTCGCCTCCGGCAGCCTACCTTGCTGTACAGCCTCATACACGTCGGCGAGCTCGCCAGGGAATGCGCACGAGGAAGCGAGGATTCCGCCTTTCGCTCCGGCGCATAATGCGGCGTGGAAGTAGGCATCCTCCCCGCACAGGATCGACTTCGAGGTGCGCCGGGACAGCTCGAGCAGCTGACGGATGCCGCCGGAGCTGTCCTTCAGCCCGATCACATTCGGGATGTCCAGAATGCGCAGGACCGTATCCGTCGACAGCTCCACGCCGGTCCGGTAAGGAATGTTGTACGCAATCACAGGAAGGCCGACTTCGGCGATCGCCCGATAATGGGCGAGGATGCCGGCAGGCGACGGGCGGTTGTAATAAGGGACGACCGCCAGGACGGCATCGGCGCCGAGAGCGAGAGCCCGTTCGGTACGATGGATGGACGTGGCGGTGTCGTTCGTACCGGTCCCGATCGTGAGAGGCAGGACGGCGCCTGCCTCATTCATCGCGCCTTGGGTGGCTAGGGTGAGCTGCTCCACCTCCCCCCACGACAACGCGGGGGACTCTCCGGTCGTTCCTCCAACGATAACCCCTTGGATGCGATGCTGCAGCAGCCAGGTCAAGTAGGCGCGGTAGGAGGGAAGATCCAGCGTCCCGTCGGTCCGGAAAGGGGTTATGACCGGGACATGAACACCTCTCAATTGGGAAGCGTTTAGCATAGGAATCACTCCTCGGATTAATGCTGATGGAATTGCCTTCACTATAGCATGGAATGCCTGATCGGAGTTATCTATAATAAGTGATATATAATATCGAAAACTGTGATGGGATGGAGGCGCTGAGCGGTGGACTTGACCTACTTTCAAACGTTCCGGGAAATTGTGAAATGCCAGAGCTTCACGAAGGCGGCCGAAGAGCTCGGTTACGCGCAATCGAGCGTAACGGCTCAAATTCAGAAGCTCGAGCAGGCGTACGGCGTTCCCTTGTTCGAGCGGTTCGGCCGCGGCATGCGCCTGACTGCGGCGGGCGTCGCCCTGTGGGAACTCGCCCGGCCCATGCTGGAGCTGTACGAGGAGTCCAAGGAAACGGTCGGCCGTCATGCAGCGGGGAATCTATCGATCGGTACGATCGAATCGTTAGCCTCGTTTTACTTGCCGCCTTATCTGCAGCAATGGCAGAAGGCGTTCCCGAATAACCGGCTCACCCTGCATACGGTGGAAGAAGCTAGCTTGTACGAGCGGGTGAAGGAAGGAAGCTTCGACATGGGCGTCCTGCTAAGCGACGCCCCTCCGAGCCGTCCGCTGGAAGGGATCCGGATTCGAAGGGAGCCGCTATTACTGGTGACGAAGCCCGGTCATCCTTTGAGCCGGATCGCGGAGGTAACGCTCCATGAACTGAACGGGGAGTCGTTCATCGTGGCGGAGGAAGCTTGCTTGTACCGCGCTGCGTTCATCCGGCTGCTGAAGGAGGGGGGTGTCGATTACCGCATCGCGTTCGAGCTGGGCAGCCTGCAGGCGATCAAGCAATGCGTGCTGTATGGGCTCGGCATTGCGCTGCTGCCGCGAATCTCGGTTGCCGGAGAACTGGCGAACGGCGACCTCATTGCACTTCCTTTCGTCCACCAGGATCTGACGTTCGATATCCAGCTGGTGTATCACACGAAGAAATGGCTTTCGCAATCCCACGTGGCTTTCATCGACCAGTTGAAGCAGGAGGGGGCCTGATGCTCCCGAGCCCCTTACAAGCGGAACCGCAGCTTGTGGCGGTCTTTCTTGTTGCCGTCCCCGGAGTCGTCTTCTTCTTGCTGCGTTTCCTTCTCCTCGTGGAATTCAACCGGTGTTTGGCCGGTAACGTAGTCGAACGGGGTGTAGCGGCTGTCGGGAATCGTCCGGTTCCGGATCATCTTCACGACAATGATGCCGAGCAGAGCAAGAATAGGGACGACTAGCGAAAGGATGATATAGAACGAAATCATGGGCGCACCCGTCCTTTATTGAAAGATTTGTAGATTGTATACGGATGTTCCCCGCGTCGGTTTCTTTAATATTTGTTTAATTCGATGCGAATTGATGGAATTCGCCCTACTCCCTGACATCCTCTGCTATAATTAGGGACATATTCGACGATGGGGTGGCACACGATGATTAAATTGGCAGCTTTTGATGTAGACGGCACATTGCGGGAGCGGGATCATCTACCCGCCTCGACGAAGGCCGCCCTGAGCAAGCTGAAGGAACAAGGGATTGCACTCGCGCTTTGCACCGGCCGCAGCGAGCACGAGATGGCTTCGCTTAGGGAAGAGCTCGACATCGATTGGGCGATTACGTGCAACGGAAGCCATGTAGGCTACCGGGGGGAAACCGTATTCGGCAGCGCCTTCGAACCGGCCACCGTACGCCGTTGGCTCTTAGAAGCCAGTCGGCGGAAACATACGGTGTTGCTTTATGGCTCGAAGCGCATGTATATGAATGCTGGGGTAGACGCACCGCATTTTCACCAAGCCCGTCAAGAGATCGGGTTCATGGATCCGGATCGGCTGCCGGTGGAAGGGTTGGAGACGGCCGAGCTGCCGCCGGTGTATCAGTGCATTCTCTTCTGCACGGCCGAGGAGGAGCCCGCGTATTTGAGCGCAGCGGATCTCCAGCAGACTACAGAGACTTATTATCGTCATAGGTGGCGGGATTGGGCGATCGACCTGAATCCGGTCGGGACGAACAAGGCGAACGGGCTGCTCCGGCTGTTGCAGCATTTGAATATCGCGCCCGAGGAAGCCGCCGCGTTCGGCGATGGACTTAATGACCTGGAGATGATCCAGAGCGTAGGCATGGGTGTGGCAATGGGCAACGCGATCGACGAGCTGAAGGCGCGGGCGCGCTTCGTGACGAAGCCGATGCATGAGGACGGCATCGCTTACGCGGTCGACACGTATTTGTTGAAATGAGTGGGACAGGAGAGATGATCTGTGCTGGCTAGGATTGAGGAGCTGTTACAATCGGTTGAACCGTGCCGATGCGGGCAGCATCGAGCCATAACGATGGATGCCATCGTTGTGGAACGCGGAGCGTTGGGCCAAACGGCCTCCTATCTTCAGGATCGCGGACACCGGCACGTCGCGCTCGTCGCTGACGCGAACACGCTTCGGGCGGCCGGCGAGGCGTTGCATGCGCGACTGGAGGAGGCGGGGATCGAGACGACGGTAATTGTGCTGAAGCCCGATGACCGGGGCGATATCGTAGCGGATGAACAGTCGCTTGTCCAGCTGCTGCTGGAGGTTCGGCACGAGGCGACTTCGGCGCTGCTCGCCGTCGGAGCCGGCACGATTCACGATCTCGTGCGCTTCGCCGCTTACAAGATGGGCAAGCCGTTCGTGTCCGTTCCAACCGCGCCTTCGGTCGACGGGTTCACTTCGATCGGGGCGCCTCTCATTATCCGGGGCATCAAGACGACCGTTCCCGCCATTGCCCCGGAGGCGATCTTCGCCGATCTGGACGTGCTGATGGCCGCTCCGCAGCCGATGATCGCGGCCGGGTTCGGAGACATGCTCGGCAAATATACGTCCCTGTTCGATTGGAAATTTGGCCATCTGACCGCAGGCGAGCCCTACTGCGAGGCGGCGGCGGACATCACGCGCCGGGCGCTGGACGCTTGCGTCAACGCTGCGGGAGACATAGGCGCACGCTCGGAAGAGGGGGTTCGCGTTCTTACGAATGCGCTTATCGAATCGGGCCTTGCGATGCTTCTGTTCGGTCAATCGCACCCGGCATCCGGCTCGGAGCATCACCTGTCCCATTACTGGGAGATGGAGTATATCCGGCTCGGCCGCAAACAGCTGCTTCATGGCGCTAAGGTGGGGGTGGCATGCGGGGTAATCGCGGAGTTCATCCGGTCGGTGGAATCCGGCGGCACACTCCAGCAGCACTGGGGGGAGATCGTTTCGCAGCTGCCCCGTGTCCCGAGTCCGGACACGATCCGCGACTTGCTGCGGCAGGTCGGCGGCCCGACTTCGCCCGAAGCGCTTGGCATAGAGGAAGAGCTGCTGCGGCGCAGCTTGCGGGAAGCGCACCTCGTACGCAATCGGGCTACGTTGCTTAAGGCATACAATGAGCTCGGCGCTCCTGCATCAGCCCCCCACGGGGCCATCCCGATCCTTCGCATGTTTGACGAAGAGAAGACGAAGGAGTTCTATATCGGCTTCCTCGGGTTCCGCCTCGATTGGGAGCATCGCTTCGAGCCGGGCACCCCCCTGTACATGCAGCTGTCCGATGGTCTGGGTGCGATGCTTCATGTCTCGGAGCATCACGGCGACGCCACGCCCGGGTCGGCCGTCCGCCTCGAGGTGAGACATATCGAGCGGATGCAGGCGGAGCTGCTCGGCCGTGCTTACAAATACGCCCGCCCGGGCCTGCAGACCACTTCATGGGGAACGAAGGAAATGTGTATCCAAGACCCGGCCGGCAATAAGATCATTTTCTATGAACGCATCTAAACCTACAATGACGGAGTGATGCGGCTTGAATGATACGCTTGGCGATAGCGGCTGCGGGCGAAAAAATAATTTGCAGCCGTCCCCCATATCGACGTACAATATTTGGGAGTGCTAGTCCCAATTCTCGAACGAGGTGATTCCATGAAACGCTCCATGATCGCAGCTCAGCTGTACACGCTCCGGGAATATTCCAAGACGGCGGACGATCTCGCCGTCACGCTGCGCAAAGTAAGGGAAATCGGCTACGAGTCGGTCCAAGTATCGGGCATCGGTCCGATCGATCCCGCGGTCGTCAAGCAATTGGCCGACGAGAACGGACTGTCGATCTGTGCAACCCACGTCAGCTACGACCGGATGAAGAACGACTTCGACCGGCTGGTCGCCGAGCACAAGCTGTGGAATTGCGCTTACGTAGGCATCGGTGGCATTCCGGTCGAGTTCCGCGGCTCGCGTCAAGGCTATGAGACGTTCGCGAAGGAAGCTTCCGTCATCAGCCGGAAATTTAGCGAGCAAGGCCTGCAGTTCATTTATCATAATCACAAATTCGAGTTCGAGAAGTACGGCGGCATGCCCGCTCTGCAAATCCTGATGGAGCAATCGGACCGCGAGTCGTTCGGCTTCGAGATCGACACGTACTGGGTACACGCGGGCGGTGCGAGCGCGGCCGAGTGGATTCGCAAAGTGAACGGCCGGATGAAGGTCGTGCATCTGAAGGACATGGCGATTGTCGAAGACAAGCAAGTGTTCGCGGAGATCGGCGAGGGCAACATGCCCTGGGACGAGATCCTACATGCCTGCCGCGACATCGGGGTAGAATGGTATGTGGTCGAGCAAGACGTGTGCCTGCGCGATCCGTTCGAGAGCCTGGCCATCAGCTTCAACAACTTGCTCCCTTACTGCGAACGATAAGGCGAACGAGATCTGTGATGAATGAATACTCGAGAGGAAGCCGATCCGGACTTGCCAAGTTCCGGTGCGGCTTCCTCTTCGTGCTTCATTAAGGTGCATTCGGGTATAGTAACAGTATAAAGGCAAGGGAGGGGGCGGAAGGATGACTCGTCGAGAGAGGCTCATCGATGTAACCAAATGTATGCTGAACCGGGTCCGGGACGACGAGGTGTCGGCGCTTGGGGCTCAACTTACCTACTATTTGATTTTGTCTTTTTTTCCGTTCCTCATTTTTCTCATCAGCATCATCTCGTTTTTTCAGCTGTCCGGCGACGAGGTGATCTGGGAATGGATCTCGATTTTGCCGGAGGCGGCGAAGGAACTGATCACGCGCATATTAAGCGAAGTGTCCGGAAACAAAAGCCAGACCTTGCTCTCCGTCGGGATGATTGCGACCCTGTGGGCGGCCTCCAACGGAATTAACGCGATTATCAAAGGGCTGAACCGGGCTTATGACGTGGAGGAGAACCGAGCCTTTTGGAAAGTGAGAGGCATCTCAATTCTGTCGACCCTGGTGCTCGCCGTCGTTATTTTACTCTCCATGGGCATGGTCATTTTCGGCCGGGCGATCGGCGAATACCTATTCCGCTTCATGACCAATGCCGATCAATTCGACCGTATTTGGGCCGTGATGCAATATACCGTGCCTGTCGCTGCGATGCTCGCTGTGTTCACTCTGCTCTTCTGGATCACGCCGAACCGTAGACTGCGAATCCGTGAGGTCATTCCCGGAGCGATCTTCACGACGATAGGGTGGATCGCGATTTCGCTGGTCTTCTCCTTTTACGTAAACCGCTTCGGCAACTACACTCGTACATATGGCAGTTTAGGCGGAGTGATCGTGCTCCTCATCTGGCTGTACATCAGCTCGATTATGGTCATCTTGGGCGGTCAGCTCAATGCAACGCTTGCGTTTAGCCGGGAGGGACGCGTGAAGCCGGAGTGCAAAGCATTCGGCTGGTCGTTTCCATGGCTGAAAAAATGGCTGCCCAAAGGCTCAACCAAAAATCCCGCCCCCTGATCGAGGGGCGGGATCGTTATTTAACTGCCGGTCGAATGGACCGGCTCGAACGCTTGGGCCAGCAAAGAGGCGTAAAATTCCGCGCCTTCGGGGTTCAGATGCACGCCGTCGTCATAAAACAGCTCGCTCTTGTCCTTGCTCGCCGTGTGCCAGTCGACGAGGGTGACATTGGAGCACGTCGCCGCATACGAGGCAAGCGTGTTGTTCACTTCTTCCTCCCAGGGCCGAGGCACCCGTGTATTGACTAGAACGATATGCTGTACGCCCTTCAGAGAGGCGAACAGGGTGTCCAGCTGTTTCTTGGAAAACGAGCCGTTCGTGCCGAGCTCGATCAGCACCCGGCTGCCCAGGTTGCCATCCGCCTTCAGCTGGTTGATCAGCTCCGGCGCTTGCGCCATCTGGCGGCCGATTTTGCCCTCGATATGGATGCCGGGAAGCAGCTTCTCCAAATAAGGACCGGCATCCAGGATGACGGAGTCCCCGATTACGGTTATGCCTTTTCCGGATCCGGGCGAGGCGGCCGGTGTCGGAGTCGGTTTTGTACCGCCGTTTGGAGGATTCATCGTGGGTGTCGGAGTCGGCACCGGCGATGATGAGCCGCCCGGAGTCGGGGTCGGTTTTGCCGCCGTATCAGGCGTAGGCTGAGCCGTGGGAGTCGGCAGCGGCAGCGGCGTCGGAGTCCCCGTATCTGACGGGTGGACACCGCCCGCGACGCTCACCGCGTTCCCGTCCATGAACGGCGACCAGCCGCTCGTGCCCCCGCCGAGCATGAGCAGAGCGAGGAGGGTGCCGGCGGACGTCACCCACAGCCGGCCGGGCCTGAACGGACGCTTGTGATCTCCCGTCAGGATTCGTCTCCAGAGCTTGCCCATCGAGCCTTGTCGAATCGGTTCCTCCACGAGACGGTACGAGAGCGCCGCCAGGATCAGAGTGGCTGTGACCTGCACCGCTGCGCGCACCACGTTCAACTCCTCGGACTGCACGGACGGCGATGTCAGAATGATAACGGGATAATGCCACAGATAGATGCCGTAGGAGCGCTGCCCGAGCCACTTCAGCGGGGCGGAGCCGAGCACCTTGGCCAATAGGCTGGCCGGGTGGGCCAGCACGGCTACGAGCACGGCGGCGGCTATGGACAGCACCACCATGCCGCCCTGGTATAAGCCGGCGTCATATTCGTTCGTCCGCCAGACGAGCAGCCCGACCGTGAACAGCGCGACGGTTCCGCTCATATCGAGCGCGGTCCTGGAACGAAGCGTCAGCTTCGTCGCCAAGCGGCGGCTCGGCCAGACGAGGGCGAGCAGGGCGCCGATCAGCAGGGCGAACGCCCGCGTATCGGTCCCGTAATACACTCGGCTCGGATCGAGGCCTGGCTCGTACAGGACGGCCATCGCTACGGCGGAAGCCGCGATGCCGGCGACCAGGAGCAGGATGATCCGACCGCGCCGCTTCACGAAACGGAGCAGCAGCATGAATACGATCGGCCAGACCAGGTAGAACTGCTCTTCCACCGCGAGCGACCATAGATGGCCGAGCGGGGAAGGAGGGCCGAAGCTCTCGAAGTATGAAACCTCGTGGTACACGTACCACCAATTCATGACGTACAGCACGGACGCCATGGCGTCCTCCCGGATGGAGGACAGCTGGGTGCGGCCTAACATCGTCGCCCAAGCCAGCACCGCGCCGATCATGACGAGCATGGCGGGCATGAGCCGTCTGATGCGGCGCATCCAAAAATCCTTCAAATCGATTGTGCGATGCCGGCCCCACTGGTCGGCCAGGATGTCCGTGATCAGATACCCCGATAGAACGAAGAATACCCCGACCCCCAACAGCCCGCCCTGGGCCCAGCCCGCATGCAGGTGGTAGGCGATGACCGCGAACACCGATAGCGCCCTCAGCCCGTCCAGACCTGCCATGTAACGCCTTTCCGACTTAACTTCCTGTCCTGCTTGCCTGCTTCCTGCTGCGCTTGCGCTTGCTCTTGTGCTGTGTTTCATACTCGCCAATGCCCTTTCATTTCTTATGTCTCCGGTTCATTATAAACGCTCGGCACGGGCAATTAGTTACAAAAAAATGAAGAATCCGAGAAATTTCGCGCACCCGCAAAAAAAACCAGCAAATGGCTGGGAATGCCCGCCAAATGCTGGTTCTAAGCCGGTCGGAAAGGGGACGAGTCAGAACAAAATATACAGCAAAATCGCAATTCCGACAATCGCCGCCAGGACGTAAAAGCTCGTCAATCGGACCATGTTGCCGGTCGTTCTGCGCTCGTAGTCCGGGTTGCCTTCCCGGTTCGTCTTGGATACGCCGACTAGAACGGTGGAGACGGCGGCGACAAGGACGAACAGGGCAATAAGCAGAATATAGGGGATCACGACATTCACCTGCTTTTCGTATGGAGTCAGTTACCTACAAAATAGCAATAAAACGCCCAATTGTAAAATTAGGGTTGACTTTGAGGTTTATTGCTTATATAGTTAGTTACATGAGTAACTAACCAACAAACTGAGAGGCAAGGCGGTGAGACGATGAGTTTTCTAATGGACGACAGCCGTCCGATATTCGTACAGATTGCGGAGCGGATCGAGAACGACATTCTGGAAGGGCGATTGCCCGAGGAGTCCCAAGTGCCTTCTACGAATCAATTCGCGAGCTTTTACCAGATCAATCCGGCTACCGCTGCCAAAGGGGTCAACTTGCTGGTCGATCAAGGCATTCTTTATAAGAAGAGAGGGATTGGAATGTTCGTAGCGTCAGGGACAAAGTCGGTAATTTTGGAGAAGCGGCGAGAGCAGTTTTATGAACAATATGTCGTCACGATGGTCCAGGAAGCGCAGAAGCTTGGGATTACGGCGGATCAATTGTCGGAAATGATTCGGAGAGGGGAGACGGGTCGATGAACCAGATCGTCGAATTGAAGCGATTGACCAAAGCTTACGGGGAGTTTAAAGCGGTAGACGAGATCAGCCTCACGATCGAGCCGAACAAAATCTACGGACTGTTGGGCCGGAACGGCGCGGGCAAGACTACGATCATGCACATGCTGACCGCCCAGCTGTTCCCCACGAGCGGAGAGCTGCGCGTATTCGGGGAAGAGCCGTACGAGAATGCCGGTGTGCTGAGCCGCATCTGCTTCATCAAGGAGAGCCAAAAATATCCGGAAACGTACCGGGTTCAGGATGTGCTGGACATTGCGGCCTATACATCCCCGAACTGGGACCGCGAGTATGCGCTGGAGCTTACGGAGGCGTTCCGTCTCCCCTTGAAGCGCAAAATGAAAAAGCTGTCGAGAGGGATGCTCTCCTCCGTCGGCATCATCGTGGGGCTCGCGAGCCGTGCGCCGCTCACGATCTTCGACGAGCCGTACTTGGGGCTCGATGCGGTAGCCCGCAGCTTGTTCTATGACAAGCTGCTCGAAGACTACGCCGAGCACCCGCGGACGGTCATCCTCTCCACGCATCTGATCGACGAAGTAAGCCGGCTGCTCGAGCACGTGTTCGTCCTGGACAGCGGCAAACTGATCATCGACGAAGACGCCGACGCCTTGCGGGACCGCGCGTTCGCCGTTGCCGGGCAATCGGCTGCCGTGGAGGCATTCATGGCCGGGAGGACGGTGCTGAATCGAGAGTCGCTCGGGGGCTTGGCCACGGCGGCCGGCATCGGCCGGCTGAAGCCGGAGGACCGCAAATACGCGGCCGAGCTCGGACTTGAGCTGGCTCCGGTATCGCTGCAGCAGTTGATCGTCTATATGACTAAGAACGAGTCCAATCGGAAGGCGGTAGAGGTGTAATGATCAATCGATATATGTTGTCCGTCGCTCGGATGCACCTGAAGGATCGTTGGTCCTGGATCATTCTTCCCTGGGTGATCCTTCTGTCCAGCTTCGTCATCAATTTGCTTATAGCGGGGATTGCCCCGATGGAAGAGGAAGGTCTTACGACCGGGGGCCTATCTTCTATGTTCGTCTACTTTTTCGTGGGGGGCATTGTCTCGCTCGTTCAGATGTACCCGTTCGCACTCGGATTCAATGTGCGGAGAAAAGACTTTTTTTGGGGAACCGCGATAGCGATCGGATCCGTCAGTGTATTCATCTCGATCGCACTCGTCCTTCTAGCCTTCATCGAGAATGCGACGGACGGATGGTTCGTGAATCTGCATTTCTTCGATTTGCCTTACTTCTCCGACGGGAACGTACTCGCCCAATTATGGATCTACCTGCTGCTGCTCCTCTTTTTGTTCTATGCGGGCTTTACGATCTCCAGCATTTACCGCAAGTTCGGGCGTAACGGCATGTATGCCTTCTTCCTGATCCTCGCGCTGGCCTTCACCGTAATCGGTTACGCGGCCACGTACTATGGATGGTGGGCCGATCTGGCTCACTGGGTGTCGGACTATTCGATGCTCGGGCTTGCAAATTGGACGTTATTGCCTACTGCCGTTTTCCTGGCGGCTTCCTATTCGCTCCTCCGCAGAGCGACCGTGTGACCCAAGCTTAGCAACGAATTACCGCCCTCAAAATAAACGTACCCTCATTGCGGTTATCGGACCGCATGAGGGTACGTTTATTTTTATTTCTGGGTAGCCAGCCAATCGGCAATCGAGCCGATGTCCGAATCCGATAGTCTGCCCTTGAACGCGGGCATCGCGCCTCGGCCGTTCGACACGACGGTCACGATCTGGTCTTTCGACAGCTTGCCGCCGACCTTGGTCAGATTCGGTCCTACACCGCCCTGCAGGTTGTCGCCGTGGCAGCTGACGCAATTTTGCTTGTAAATCGTTTGCCCCGCCGCCGCTGTGGTGCCGCCCGGGCTCGCCGCCGGGGAAGCTGCAGGCGATGCCGCCGGCGATCCGGCCGGGGCCGGGGATGGCGTTGTCGTCCCGTCTTTTCTGGCGCACGCGGTGACCGAAACCGCTAGCAGCATGGACAAAAGGATCAACGTTTTTTTCATGGAAGCCGCTCCTTTTTGAGGTTGTGAGATGCAACTTGCCTATACTTTGCCCTCAAGGGACAAAATCATACATGGGGCTGGCTCCGTCTACTTGTATAAGAGAGGACCGAGTTGAACACAATACGCACAAACCAACATTTACATAACAAGAAGGAGGCTGGAAACGATGGCAGATGAACGCAGGAATGAACCCGCGGACGAGTCCCGACGCCGATTTCTGAAAGTATCCGGGGCGGCGATCGGCGGCGTAGTCGTCGGCGGGGTGATCGGCGGCGCGATTGGCCGAAGCTACAACAAGACCAAAGCGCCGGACGGCGGCCAAGGCGCCGCTCCGGAAGTGCCGCCTGCGGCCGATTACAACCAAGCGCCGATGTTCTTCACCCAAGCGCAGCTGCAGATTACCGAGGCGGCGGCGGAGCGCATTTACCCGAAGGACGAGAACGGACCCGGCGCATCCGAGCTGGGGGTGGCGTTCTATATCGACCATCAGATGGCAAGCCCCTGGGGGTACAACGCCCGCGAATATAGGATGGGCCCGTTCGTACGAGGCGAAGCAACCCAAGGCGATTACCAGAGCATCCCCAGGCACGAAGTGTTCACGATGGGCTTGCAGGCGCTGGAGGATGCGAGCAAGTCGAAGTATGGAGGCAAAACGTTCATCGAACTGACCGATGAAGAGAAGGACGCGCTGCTCGCCTCCATGGAGAAAGGCGAGATTATGGTCGTGAACGGAGTGACCGGCAAATCGTTCTTCAATTTGCTGCGGATGCTGACGATCGAAGGCGTTTATTCCGACCCCCTCTATGGCGGCAACAAAAATATGATGGGCTGGAAGATGCGCAAGTATCCGGGCAACCAGATGAGCTACACGGGCATTATGGACAAGGATTTCGTCGCTTTGGAGCCTCGCTCCCTGCACGACCACTTCGTCACCCACTAGTCCCCGTTCGCAACGGGCAGCTATCGAGCTGTATCACTCCCAACATCAAGCAGAAATGAGGCATGGCACATGGCAACAGTATTGCCGAAGGTCCCGGTCGTCATCGTCGGGATGGGCTGGCTCGGCGGCATCATCGCGGCGGAGCTGACGAAGCAAGGCGTGAAGGTCGTCGGACTCGAGCGGGGCAAGCCGCGCAGCACGCAAGACTACTATATGGTGCATGACGAGCTGCGGTATGCGCAGCGGTACGATCTCATGCAGGATTTGTCCAGGGAGACGATCACGTTCCGCAATACCGACAAAATGGCGGCCGTCCCGATGCGCGAATACGGCTCGTTCCTTCTCGGGGAAGGGTTGGGCGGCGCGGGCATTCACTGGAACGGACAGACGTACCGGTTCCTCCCCTATGATTTCGAGATTTACAGCAAGACGGTAGAGCGGTACGGCAAGGCGAAAATCCCGGAGGCGATGACGCTGCAGGACTGGGGCATCACGTACGACGAATTGGAGCCGTACTTCGACAAGTTCGAGAAGATGGCGGGCATCTCCGGCGATCAGGAGCAAAATCCGCTGGTGGGCAAGCGGTCCAGTCCGTTCCCGACCAAGCCGATGATCAAAACGCCGGTGCTGAAAATGTTCGAGGATGCGACAAAGAAGCTCGGGTATCATCCCTACATGATGCCTTCGGCGAATTTGTCCGAGCAATATACGAACCCCGACGGCATTACGCGGGCCCCGTGCCAATATTGCGGCTACTGCGAGCGGTTCGGCTGCGAATACGGCGCGAAGGCCGATCCGGTCGTAACGGTGCTTCCGGTCGCGCAAAAAACCGGCAACCTGGAGCTTCGCACGTACTCGAACGTCGTCTCGGTGAAGAACGACGGCAAGAAAGCGACCGGCGTGGTCTACGTGAATACGGTGACCGGCGAGCAGTTCGAACAGCCGGCCGATATCGTCATCCTGGCCAGCTATGTATTCAATAATGTTCGGTTGCTGCTGACATCCAAGCTGGGCAAGCCGTACGATCCGGCGACGGGGAAGGGCGTCGTCGGCAAAAACTATTGCTACCAAACGAACGGTGGTGCGGCGACCGGATTTTTCGACGAGAAGCAGTTCAATCTGTTCGCCGGCGCGGGTTCGCTCGGCATGGAAATTCCCGATTACAACGGCGACAATTTCGACCACAGCAGCTTGAACTTCCTGCATGGAGCCGGCATTCGGATATCGCAGACGGGCCAGCGTCCGATCGCGACGAACTCGGTGCCGAAGGGGACGCCCGGGTGGGGTAAGGACTTCAAGCAAAAGTCGCTTCAATATGCGAACAGCGTGCTGTCCGTCAGCGCCCAAGGCTCCAGCCTGCCGTTTCGCCACCATTATCTGGACCTGGATCCTACATACAAGGATGTGTACGGTCTGCCGCTCGTCCGGATTACGTTCGACTTCGAGGAGCAGGACCGGCAAATGATCAAGTTTATCGCCACGAAAACGACGGAGATTATGAAAGAAATGGGCCCGACGACGATGGGCTCTTCGGACCAGCTCGGCCCGTACAATATCGTGCCGTACCAATCGACGCATAATACGGGCGGCGTTATCATGGGGGCGGATCCGTCTACTTCGGCGGTCAACTCGTACTTGCAGATGTGGGACGCGGAGAATTTGTTCGTTGTCGGAGCATCTGCGTTCGCTCACAACAGCGGCTATAATCCGACCGCGACGGTCGGGGCGCTTGCGTACCGCTGTGCGGAAGGTGTCTCTAAGTACATGAAGGAAGGCGGCATGCTCGTCTGATGGAGCAGGACGACTGGATCGCCCACTTGACCGAAGTACGCAAGCGGCTCATTCTCGTGGCGGGATGGTTCATCGCGACCTTGTGCGCCGGGCTGTACATATCGCCTTCCATTCTGCGGTTTATTAAATCCCGGCCGTCGGCGGCTCACATCGAGTGGAACGTCTTCTCGTTCACGGACGGGATTCTGATCTATATGAAGTGCGCGCTGCTGGTCGCGCTGCTATTCACGCTGCCGGTCTTGCTGCACCAGGCTTGGGCGTTCGTGCGCCCCGGCCTGACGAGCCGGGAGGCTAGAAGCACGTGGCCGTACATTCCGGCCGCCTTCGGGTTGTTCGTGACCGGCATGGCGTTCAGCTACTGGGTCGTATTCCCGATGATGCTCCGGTTTATGAAGAAAATGAATCAATCGATCGGCGCGACCGAAACGTACGGCATCGACCGGTATTTCGCCTTCCTGTTCGATATCGTGTTCCCGATGGCGGTGGCCTTCGAGCTGCCGGTCGTCATGCTGTTCCTGACCCGGATCGGGCTGCTCTCGCCGAGCCGGATCAAGGCGACGCGCAAGTATGCCTACCTCGGACTCGCGATTACCGGGTCGTGCATCTCGCCGCCGGATATGGTGTCCCACTTGTCGGTCACGGTGCCGCTCATCCTGCTGTTCGAGCTCAGCGTATTCGTGGCGAACCGGCAGTGGGTTGCGATTCGACGCAGCGCTTCAAATATTTAATGTCGTTAATAAAATGGCGAAAGGAGGCGATCCACCATGTTCAACAATATAGGCGTGTCCGGATTGATCATTATCCTGGCCATTGCGCTAATCGTGTTCGGGCCGGCCAAGCTGCCTCAGCTCGGACGGGCGTTCGGCGATACATTGAGAGAATTCCGCAACTCAACTCGCAATATCGTGGATGACGATCAGTCGTCGGAAACGGGTTCGGACATCAAGAAGCTTAGCTGAGCCGATTCTGAGCCGGTAGCGAGGCGAACTGAGCTTGGGATTCAGGCGGCCGCAACACAAAAGCAATTACTCGCAAGGTGCAGGCCAGCGCGTTACGACCGCGTTTGCCGATTCCGGGAAGCGCGGGTAATTGCTTTTTTGCTCTGAGTAGAGTATGATTCTGGTGCTTGTTTCCTGTTTACTAGAGATAGATGGGAGGTCGTTCCCGATGAAATCCAGATACATAGCCAGCTTGTCGCTCGCCGTGATGGCTTGCGGATTCATTGCGACCCTGTTCCTGCCGCACACTTGGTGGACGGAGCTGCTGAAGGGCGGGTTCGAGGCCGGCCTAGTAGGCGGCATCGCGGACTGGTTCGCGGTCACCGCGCTGTTCCGGCATCCGCTCGGCATTCCGATTCCGCATACGTCCTTGCTGCTGCGCAACAAGAATCGGATCGTCCAGTCGCTCGTCTCCGCCATGGAGAACGAGCTGCTCAATAAAGAGAGCATCGAGAGCAAGCTCCAGAAGTGGAACTTATTCCGCGCCGCCATAAACAAGCTGAACGTATTAATGGGCCGGAAGTCCGTTCGCCGCACAGTGGCCGACGTCGCGATCGGCCTCGTGACGCGTTTACCGCTAGAGCGCTTCGTGCCGCTCATCCGGTCCGGCCTAGCAGCCTTCGTGCGCCAGCTCGATCTGAAGCAAGCCGCCGACTCGCTCGTCACGCGTGCGCTGACGGACGGCTACGACGCCAAAGCCCTTGATTACGTGCTGGGGGAGGCTGGCGGATGGGCGGCCCGGCCGGAAACTCAGGCGCTGCTCGGACGGATCGCGAGCGAAAAGATCAATGAAGTGAAGCTCGGCGGGTTCATGGGGTTCGCGATCCAGGCGTTCGCGGGCTTCATGGACGAGGAGAAGCTCGGCAGCGTCCTGCAAAACATGCTGCTCTCCGCTCTTCGCGATCTGCAGCAGGAGGACAATGTGCACCGGGAGAAGCTGCTCCGGGAGCTGCGCGTCCAGCTGTTCCAGCTGGTCGACGACGAGACGCGACTTGACAGGATCAAGGAATGGGCGATTGCCCTGGCCGAAGGCGAAGCGGGGGAGCGGTTCCTGCTCGAGCGGCTCGAGGACCTGCGCCGGCTTGCGCTGGACATGCTCGAGGCAGAGCGTTCGAGCGGCGGAAGACGGCTGTTCGCGGCTTATTCCGCCGTCGTGCGGCATCTTAGCCGGGATGCCGACTTGATCGCCGCATGGGAGGCGCGATTGACCGCCTACATCATCCATCTGGTGGAGACGAACCATTACCGGATCGGCCAACTGGTGAAGGAGAATGTCGATCAGATGGATGACGCCTCCCTCGTCCGCATGCTGGAAGAGAAGGTGGGCAAGGACTTGCAATGGATTCGCGTCAACGGGGCGCTTTGCGGCTTTATCGTCGGCATTGCGCTTACATTGATTCAGCTATAGCCGCCATGATGCCAGAGCACGATTCGGATGGGGAGGCTCACTCCCGGACCGGATCGTGCTTTTTTAGCGAAGGCCCGCGTCACTTTGCGGTTTTAGCCCTCGGGAGAGGAATTTGTGCACCAACGTCGAATACGTCTGGGATACAGATGCCGAGAAGGAGCCGATTCGATGACGAAGGAATCTTCATCTCTCAAACCGGAAGTACAAGCCTATTTGGACCGCATTCGCTATGAAGGCCCGCTCGACGGCAGTCTGGACGCTTTGTCCCGGCTGCAGGACGCGCACTTGCATGCGGTACCTTACGAGAATTTCGATATATTGAACGGAGTGCCGCTCTCGCTACACATCCCCGATCTGCAGGCCAAGATCGTCGACCGGCGCCGGGGAGGATTTTGCTTCGAGCTGAACGCCTTGTTCGGCTGGCTGCTGCGGGAGCTGGGCTACGAGGTGACCGATCTGATGGCGCGTTTCTGGCGCGACGAGCCGAACCCGCCGCCGAAACGCCGCCATCAAGTGCTCCACGTCGTTATCGACGGGAAAGCCTACTTGAGCGACGTCGGAGTGGGCGGGATCGTTCCGCGGTTTCCGGTGCTGCTGCAGGAAGGGCTCGAGCAGCCTCAGGGGAGCGAGACCTATCGAATGGACCGCGATCCGTACTTCGGCTGGCTGCTGTGCGAGCTGAAGCATGGAGAGTGGCAGCGCATCTACTCGTTCACCGAGGAGCCGCAGCTGCCCCAGGACTTCCTGATGCCCTCCTATTGGTGCGAGCACGCGCCGGACTCGATCTTCCGCAAAAATCCGATGGTGGCGATCCGCACGCGAGAAGGCCGCAATACGATTGCAGCCGGCGAGTTCCGGATATTCACTGCGGAAGGTGTGAAGACGTTCACTCCCGACTCGAAGGAGGCCTATCACGAAGCGCTGCGCACCCATTTCGGCATCGTGACGGAGTATGCTCCGTCCGTTCCGTCGGGTGAGCGGGCGTAGAAGGGAGGCTGACCGTGGAGAAGCCGAAAGTGTTCATCGGATCGTCCCGGGAAGCGCTGGAGCTCGTCAATGCCGTGCACGAGCTTCTGCATTATTACGCCGAGGTGACGCCCTGGCCGGCGGCCTTCACCGCGGGCCGGTATCCGATGGAGGACCTGGAGCGGCAAGTAGAGACGAGCGATTTCGCGGTGTTCATCTTCTCCCCCGACGATGTCGTGATGTTGCGGGACAAGGTCTACTTGTCGCCCCGCGACAACAGCATGCTGGAGCTCGGCATGTTCTGGGGCCGCCTGAAGCGCGAGCGGGTGTTCTTCATCGTTCCCGCCGAGACCGAATCGGAACGGGGCGGCACCCGGATCGACGGGTTTCACATCCCTTCCGATCTGAACGGCTTGACCCTGCTGCACTATGAGATCCGGCACGACCGCAACAACCGGGCCGCGGTCAACATCGCCTGCTCCCATATCATCGCCAGAATTCGGGAGCTGGGCTCCTATCGCGATCCGAGCGTCCAGTTGCAGGCGGTCGAGGAGAAGCTGCAGCGGAAGCAGCAAGTGCTCGAGTTCATCCATGCGCTCCTGGAAGTGAACGCCCCGAAGCCGGCAGCCTATGAGAAGCTGTACGAGGCGTTCCGGTTCTGCTACAACATCTCCTCCTTGAAGGGGGGCCGGCTCCGAGGAGCGGCCGTCTGGGTGCCTGAGGGCGACGAAGGCATCCGGCAGGTGGCGGGCAACGTAGGCAAAGGCCGGTTTTATTCCTTCCGCGCTTACGACTCGAGACGCCAGGACGAGCAGCGCATCGGCGTGCTGGATGCCTTCCTGAACGACAAGGTGCAGTTCCTGCTCTACAAGGAGCATATTGCTTATGAATATTTGCTGTGTTATTCTGTGGGTAGGAAGCTGGTCATGACGATGCATGTGACGGTACCGTATCTCGTCTCTCCCGACGATCTCTCGAGAGTCGAAGAGGAGAACCGCGATTTGCTCGACGCGGTACACTATTTATTCGGAGGGGATGCACATGAATAAGCGACAAGCTAAGCTGGGCGGTGCGAATGCGGCGAAGAGAACCGAGAGCCCCCGCAAGGTCGTGGCTCCTTCTCTTAACGGCGGGGCGGATAAGGAATACATGGTCGTGTTCGAGAAGAAGGCCGTGTACAACAAGCCGTCGTTCGCCCGATAGTCCTTATAGCCCTATAATCCGATAGCGACCCTCTGGGTCGCTTTTTTACATGTACCCGATTCGCAGAGAAGAACATTTTCTTTCTTGCACAGGGCGGCACGCATTCTGCTATAATAGGCTTTGGAACCTTCTGCCGAATGAAGCTGACAAAATGAACAAGAACTCCAATGAGGATGGTGGGTCGGATGAAGACGATCGGATTTATCGATTATTTCCTAGAAGAATGGCATGCGGAGAAATACCCGGCCTGGATCGAAGCCGCTTCCGGCGGAACGATGAAGGTGGCTTATGCGTACGGGAAGATCGACTCGCCCAAAGGACTGACGAATGCGGCCTGGTGCGAGAAGAAGGGGATCGAGCTGTTGCCGACGATCGACGCGGTCGTAGAGAAGAGCGACTACTTGATCGTCCTGTCGCCGGACAATCCGGAATTCCACGCGGAGCTGGCGGAGCTGCCGCTTCAATCCGGCAAGCGGACATACATCGACAAGACGTTCGCGCCTGACCGTCAAACTGCGCTCCAGCTGTTCGAAGCGGCCGAAAAGCACGGCACGCCGATGTATTCCACGTCTGCACTTCGCTTCGCAACCGAGTATATGGAGGCCGACCGTACCGGCATCGAGACGATCTGCAGCCTCGGTCCCGGGCGGCTCGACAACTACAGCATCCACCAGATCGAGCCGATCATCTCGCTGATGGGGACGGACGTCCGCCGCGTCATGTACACCGGCACGGCCCACTCGCCGGCGCTCCTGCTCGCCTTCGGGGACGGGAGACAGGCGACGGTCAATCAGTTCGGCCCGGAAGTCCCGTTCAGCATGGTGTTGAACTACGCGTCGGGACAGGCGAAGGTCGTGAAGCCGGAGTCCAACTTCTTCCAGCTGTTCATCGCCAATCTCGTGAAGTTCTTCGAGACCGGCGAGTCGAATGTGGATCCGAGGGAAACGGTAGCCATCATCACGGTCATCGAGCAAGGAATCAAGGCGATGCATACGCCTCATCAGTGGGTGGACATGCCTCGGGCTTAATCGCAGATAGGCAGATCGAAGATCAACCCTGTATGAACGAAGAACCTGGAGCCGTGCAACGCGCTCCAGGTTCTTCCTGTTTTATTAGGCCGATACGAGCACCGGGGGGGGCGGGTTGCTAGAGCGGCCCGGATGGGAGAAAATAGAGAAAAGGAGCCTGTTCTCATGAAATTCTCATGTTGATCGTGTACAGTTAGGTAAGCGCGGATAGGAAGTGGAACCATGAAATCGGTGTTGCTGATCGAGGATGAAAAAAATTTGGCCATGTTCATCGAACTGGAGCTGAGGCACGAGTCGTTCGCCGTAACCGTCGCGTATGACGGAATATCCGGATTGGAGCTGGCATTGCGGCAGGAATGGGACCTCATCTTACTGGATATCATGCTCCCGAAGCTTAACGGCCTCGATGTGTGCCGGCGAATCCGGGAGGCCAAGAATACGCCGATTCTAATGCTGACGGCGCGGGACGGCGTCACGGACCGGGTGACCGGTCTCAACCTCGGCGCGGACGATTACATTGCGAAACCGTTCGCGTTCGAGGAGCTGCTCGCGCGGATCCGTGCCATTCTGCGGCGTCAGGAGCGGGCGGAGGGGGCGCCGTCCCATCAAGTGCTGACGATTGCCGACTTGCGCATCGATGTGGAAGCCCGAACGGCGACGAAGGGTGACCAGCCGCTCGAGTTAACGAGACGGGAGTTCGATCTGCTCGTCTTCCTCGCCCAGAATCCGAACATCGTCCTGTCGCGCGATACGCTGCTGGACAAAGTATGGGGATTCGATGCGGAAGTCGCTGGGAACGTAGTCGATGTGTATATCCGCTATTTGCGCAGCAAGCTGGATACGCCCGGTGAAGAAAGTGTAATCCACACCGTCCGCGGCATCGGGTACGTCATGCGATGAGACAGGTGATCCAACGCTGGCTCACGCGATTGCCCGTCAAGTGGAAAATGGCGCTCTGGTCTTCCATTACGCTGTTCGTTCTGTTCGCCGCGTATAATGTAGCGCAATATATTACCGTCACGCAATGGATGCTGAACGAAGAGAAGCAGGCGATCCAGCGCAGTATGGCGGAGCTCCAAAACTATTACCGCGACAAGCAATCGGGCATGAACGTCTCCGAGCTTTTGAACAGCCGCAGCTTCCTGGCTACAATGAACGAGAGGAACCAGATGATCCGTATTTTGGACGCCGAGGGGAATCCTCTAATTACTGTTTCGAACCATTTTCATACGGATAAGCTGGCACCGCGTTCGGTATCGCAGACGGAGCTGACGACGATGGGACATGGAGATGAAAGCTGGCTCGTGATGCGCAGCCCCCTCGAGGCTGGGGTGTTCCGCGGCACGATCGAGATCGTGAATAACATCGATCCGTTCGAGAGGCTGACGGGCATGATCGTCTGGGTCATGATCGCTTCGGGCATTTTCGGCTTGTTTTTGAGCGCTTTGGGCAGTCTAATGCTTGTACGGCAGCTGCTGAGGCCGATCCATTCCTTGACGGAGACGATCCAGAATGTCAAACGGCGAGGGTTGCACGAGCGGGTCGAACACCACGGCGCGAACGATGAGTTCAGCCGGCTGACCGGATTGTTCAACGAGCTCTTAAGCGAACTGGAGACGTCGTTCAAGCAGCAAAAGCAGTTCGTGGAGGACGCTTCGCACGAGCTGCGGACGCCGGTCTCGATCGTGAAGGGCCATCTGGGCCTGCTGCTGCGCTGGGGAAAGGACGATCCGCAGGTTTTGGACAAGTCGCTGGCCGTCTCGCTGCAGGAGATCGAGCGATTGGAAGTCATCGTTCGCGAGCTGATCGAGCTAAACCGGGCGGAGAATGATGCCGATCCGGCTCCGCTTATGCGGCTGCAGCCGACCGAGTCGATCGAGCATGCAGCGCGACTGTTTCGCGTTCTCCACCCTGATTTTGTATTCGATACGGAGCTGAGCGCCATCCCGGCTGCATGCACGATACGGGCAGCCGCCCGCCAACTGGAGCAAATCCTGCTCATCCTGCTCGACAATGCGGTCAAGTATTCGGAGGATCGTAAGCGGGTTCGTCTCGTCGGAGAACTGCGGGACGGTCGGCTGAGCATTTCCGTGGTAGACCAGGGCATTGGGATTCCGGCAGATGAGCTGCCCCGCGTGTTCGACCGGTTCTATAGAGTGGACAAAGCACGCAGCCGGGAGAAGGGCGGCTCCGGTCTCGGCCTGTCGATCGCCAAGCGGCTTGTGCAGCTGAACGGCGGGGAAATCGCCATTGAAAGCGAAGAGGGAGTCCGAACTCGGGTCCGGCTGATGTTCCCTGCTGGAGATCCAGATGAAGAAAGGAGACGCCTATGAGCGAGAACAGATGGTTGATTTTATCGGGCAGCTACGGAGATGGTCATGAACAAGCGGCCCGTGCGATCGTTCAATCCGCGGGCGAGCTTCACCCCGATGTGAAGATCGACCTGGTCGACTACACGGAATGGACACATCCCTACCTGCACCGGATCAGCCGTTCTCTTTATTTGCATGGGATGAAGAAGTTCCCTTCCGTGTACGGCTATATTTATAATGCGACCAAAAATGAAAATACGCTGTCCAAGCTGCTCAAGAAAGGTAACCGCCTAGGCAGCTCCCGCCTCGTGCGGCTCTTGCGGGAAGCGAAGCCTGCCCTCGTGGTCTCCACGTTTCCCCTCGCCGCGGGAGCGATGTCGATTCTGAAGCAGTACGGGCTGACTGACGCGAGAACGGCTACGGTCATCACGGATCATTCACACCATAATCATTGGATTTACCCGCATACGGACTTGTACTTGGTAGGATCGGAATATGTGAAGACCAGCTTAGCGGGGAAGGGGATCGGCCCGAAACACATCGAAGCGTCGGGTATCCCGATCCGCCGGGACTTCCGCGAGTCTTACGACAAGCCGCTCATCCGGCAAAAGCACGGGCTGGATCCGGAGCTGCCCACATTGCTGTGGATGGGCGGGGGGTACGGATTGTTCGGGGACGCCGTTGCCCTCGTCCGCGGGCTGGAGCGGCTGTCCTGCCGGCTGCAGCTCGTCATCGTGTGCGGCCGCAATCGGGCCGTGGAGATGAGATTGGGGGAGGCAGCACGGCGATCGAAGCATTCGATCCATGTCAAAGGCTACGTCGACTATGTGGCGGAACTGATGGCCGCAGCCGATCTGCTGGTGACGAAACCGGGAGGACTGTCGACTTCGGAAGCGCTGGCGATGGGGCTGCCCATGGTGTTGTACAATGCATTGCCCGGGCAAGAGGAGGATAACGCGAGATTTCTAGTCCACTCGGGGGTGGCGGCCGAAGCCAATTTGGGCCATTCCTTGACTGACATGATCGACCGCCTCATCCGCGATCCGGAGCGGCTGCGGGTGATGCAAGAGAAGGCGATGGAGCTGGAGAGAAAACACGCCGCCCCTGATGCGGTGCGTCGTTTGTGGCAGCTTCAGCACGAGGCCAGCTATCGCTCCGTCGAACAGCTCCAGCCCTCGTGGTAATGGTCTATCGGATGTTGCATGCCTCTCATAACACTTTACACAAACGGGAGATGGCGAGATGAAGCATGCGTTTTGGATTTTGATCGTGTTCGTAAACGTCTATACGGTAATCCCGACTCTGGTCATCCGAGGATTGGGGGTCGGCGCACATAAAGAACAAACGGGGCGCGGGATCGCGTTGACGTTCGATGACGGTCCCGACCCTAGGTTCACGCCTCAGCTGCTCGACCTGCTCAAGCGATACCGGATCAAGGCGACATTCTTCGTCCTGGGCGCAAAGGCCGAACAGTATCCGGAGCTCATCCGCCGAATGCACGAGGACGGCCACCTTGTTGGCATACATAACTACAGCCACCGCTCGAATGCGATCATGTCCCCATGGACGGTCAGGCAGCAGTTGAATCGTGCCGCCTATACGATTGAGAACATTATCGGGTCGAAGCCGCTTCATTATCGGCCCCCTTGGGGAGTGTTCAACCTGTTTGACTTTTGGCTGCTGCAGCGGTACCGCATTATCCTATGGTCGGTGATCGTGGGAGATTGGGTAAGCGCCGCCGGGGCCGATACGATCAAGGAACGGCTGCTCGAGGCTTGCAAGGAAGGAGCGATCATCGTGCTGCATGACAGCGGCGAGACGCTGGGCGCCGATGAGGACGCGCCTCGGCATATGCTTCAAGCGCTTCAGCTGTTTCTCGACCAAGTTTGCCCGGCGAACATGGCATTCGTCAGAATTGATGAGATCGGAAGCCAGGCGGAACGGCAATCGGGACCTTTTGCGTCCTAGCCGGTTCTCCCGGCTTTTTTAATGTCGGATCCTTAGACTCGCACTCTACCATCTCGGCGCCGGATCGTTTACAATACAGGTTGAGATCATGAGGGAGGACTATTACATGTCGGCATACGAAACGAAAAGCATGGAGGAGCTAAGGGACTTCGAGCGGAGCCTCGAGCAGCAATATGCGGTGTGCAAGGAACGGAAGCTGAAGCTGGATATGTCGCGAGGCAAGCCGTGCCCGGAGCAGCTGGACTTGTCGAGCGGCCTGTTAGACGCCGTGAATTCCGCAGGAGGCTGGATCGCAAGGGATGGTACGGATGCCCGCAATTACGGCGGGCTCGACGGCCTGCCGGAGACGAAGGAGCTCTTCGCCGAGCTGCTGGACGTCCGCCCGGAGGAGATTCTCGTTGGAGGTACTTCCAGCCTGACGCTGATGCATGATACCGTGGCCCGGGCGATGTTGCACGGAGTGCGCGGAAGCGAGCTGCCTTGGTGCCGGCTGCCGAAGGTGAAATTTTTGTGCCCAAGCCCGGGCTATGACCGGCACTTCGCCATCTGCGAGCTGTTCGGCATTGAGATGATCGTGATCGACCTGGTCGAAGGCGGACCGGACATGGACCGGGTTGAGGCGCTCGTGGCCGAGGACGATTCGATCAAAGGGATCTGGTGCGTGCCCAAATACAGCAACCCGGACGGAGGTACGTACTCGGACGAAACGGTGGGCCGTCTGGCGTCGATGAAGACGAAAGCGGCCGATTTCCGCGTGTTCTGGGACGAAGCTTATACGGTGCATCATCTGACCGACCGGCCGGACCCGCTTCGGAATATGCTGGAAGCGTGCAAAGACGCAGGCAATGCGGACCGGGTGTTCATCTTCAGCTCGACGTCCAAGATCAGCTTCTCCGGCGCGGGCGTGGCGGTCATGGCAGCGAGCGTCGACAATTTGAACACGATCCGCAAGCAGCTGAGCGTCCAGACGATCGGGCCAGACAAGCTGAACCAGCTGCGTCATGTGAAGTTTTTTCAAACAAAGGCGCGCGTTCTGGAGCATATGGCCAAGCACGCCGACATTCTTCGGCCGAAGTTCGAGCTCATTCTGCGAACGCTGGAAGCCGAGCTCGGCGGGAAACGGATCGCGACATGGACGAAGCCGAACGGCGGTTATTTCATCAGCCTGAATACGCTGGACGGCTGCGCCAAGGAAGTGGTCCGTCTCGCCGCCGAGGCCGGTGTGACGCTCACCCAAGCAGGGGCTACGTTCCCGTACGGGCACGACCCGCGCGACCGGAACATCCGGATCGCACCTTCATACCCGTCCTTGGCGGAGCTGGGGCGCGCGCTGGAAGTGCTGTGCCTGTGCGTCCGGCTCGTCAGCGTGAAGCGGCTGCTCGCGGGATGAGCGGACAGATGAGAGAGGAGGCGGGCGGATGGAGAGCTTGCCCTGCCAAGGGTGCCGCGGCTTATGCTGCGGCCCGGTGCCGGTTACGGAGCAGGAGCTGAAGGAGATCAAGCGCAAGGTGAAAGCGATGCCGGCCAAGAAGCGATCGGAGCTCGAACAGCAGCAGCGGTTGCGAGGCACATGCATATTCTACGACGCGGAAGGCGACAAGTGCGGCATTCATGCCTTCCGTCCGTCGATCTGCCGGGCGTTCGGCTTGCACAGCAACCTAGTCTGCTTCCGCAACCCGAAGGCGGCTGCCGGCAAGCCGTGGGTTGCGAAGGCCGCCCCGGCCGGCATCCTGTCGGTTGATTTCACGTGGGCCGATTTCAAGTAGTTAGCAGCCCGGGTCGACGAACCGAACGGTTCGCTGATCCGGGCTCGTCTGCGAGGCGGCGAACTCGAGCAGCCGTTCGCCTTCGTCTGCAATTGCCTGGCGATCCTCCTCGGAGAGCGGGGTGAACGGCTCGACCTCCAGCACCGCCGCCTTGCGCTTCGCCTCGAGGCGCCACAGGCCGCGGACGAAGCCGTCAACCAGGATCGTCGCCCGGATGATGCCGTTCTCGGTAAAGACGCGCGGCTTGTCCGCTTCGGCCATAATGCGGGACCGGTCGTCGAAGGACAACAGCATGTTGTCGAACTCGCCGAGGAATCGGGGTGGAGCCGGCGTGTCCGGATCGGGCCTCGGCGCATCCGGCAAGTCGAACAGCTCGTTCCCCTGTTCGTCCTGAAACACGAGCAGCCGGTCCCGGAGCGGCTCGAACGCTTCGCGCAGGCGAGTGAGGCCCGACCACACCTGCATGTCCTTGACCGTGGCCGGCCCGAAGGCGCCCAAGTAGCGCAGGACGAGCTCCTCCAGCTCGGCCGGCGTCTCGGTGCGGCCGAGCCAAGCTTCCGCGGTCGTGTGCGCCGCCTGTCCGCTCTGGCCCCAGATGCCGCGCGGCGGCACCTGGACGAGCGGGACGGCGGTGCGCACCGCCATCGCGAGCGCATGGGCGTCCCGGTCCGGCCACCGCTCGCGCATCCGCTTGCCCAGCTCGCCGAGCGTCAGCGGCTGCGCTTCTACGAGCGCTCGGCCCTCGCCCGCGAGCGCGTCCATGTCCAGGCCGGCCAGCTGCCGGCCGTAGGCGCCGTTCAGTCCGCGCTCGTGCACGGACTGGAGCAGGGGCCGCAGCGCGGAGCCGTCCCGCGCGCTGACGAGGTGGATCGTGGAGCGCATGAGGGACAGACGCACCGCGCTCCGCTCCAACATGCAGTTCGCCAGCGACTCCTGGCGAAAGCCGGCGAGCCGCGCCCACAAGCCGTAATACGGCGGATGGGGCGCTTGAGCCTGCAGGCCGACGAGATGCTCGAGCGCCTCGAGCGTGGGCAGCGTCGACCGTTCGAGCAGAAGCTGCCGGGCGAGCAGCGCCCGGTTCAGCGCCCGGCGCCCCAACACGCGCGCGCCCTCCCGGGTCGGCTCCAGGGGTCCGTCGCCCCCGACGAGCCTTCCATTCCGGCCATACCCGTCATACTCGCCATTCCCGCCATACCCGCTAATGCCGGCGTCAACCCCTGCAAGAGTTTTGCTGTCCATCCTCACACACTCCTAATGTTCCTGTCATTATTCATATTCCCATTATACTGGTGTCTCCTGACAACGGTTGTCAGTCGATCGGCGCCTTAATTCAGCATCGCATGGTGGCGGTATTCCTTCGGCGTCATGTCGGTGCTCTTCTTGAACAGCCGGCAAAAGTAGGAGAAGTTCGGGATGCCTACGCTAGCGCCGACCTGCTCGATCGAGATGGACTCCGTCTTGAGCAGCCAGCACGCTTGCCGGATGCGGCGCGCGATCAAGTAGTCCGTCAGGCTGCTGCCGGTCTCGAGCCGGAACAAATGCGAGACGTGATGCTTCGACAGATGCAGCGAGCTCGCGAGCGTCTCCAGATCGAACGGCTCGGCGTAATGCTCTTCGATCCATTGCATGATTTTCTCCACATGCCGCTCCGGCCTTGGGACCCGCAGAGCGGTGTCCGTGTCCGCCACCATGGGCTGCAGAAAGTCGAAGAGGGCCAAGAGCAGAAGCGACGCCGGTTCCACCGGCTCGGTCTCCGCCGCTCCACGCCTAGACAGATGGGGGGCGTAATGGGCGAGCAGTGCGTCCAAGTAAGCGATCCCGGTACCAGCCGATGCACCGGACTGGGGCTCCGTCTGAAACACCTGAACCGCCAGCTCGTCCTTCCACATATGCTCGAAGAAGCGGCGCAAGGCGGGAAACATTTGAAAGGCAGGGAAGTACCAGGCCGGCTCGAATGTAATCACCGTACGCTCGTAGGGGGTTAGCGGACTGACGTCGAAATGCACGCGATGCAGCTGGAAAGGCTGAACGAACATGATGCAGCCCGGCCCGAGCGTGTACATTTTCCGATTCAGGACCACGTGGCCCTCGCCCCGATGAACGATGAGGAGCTCGATCCCCCGGTGGTAATGGTAAAATCCCGCATAATCCTTTTTCGCAACATGGCGATACCGGTACTCCATATGCCGACCATCCAGAATATAATCATCCACCCGCATGCTCTCACCTCTGTATGACAACGTTTACATCTCTTCCATTATAGCAATACAGTGCCATTTTGTAACATTCGATTATAACTATTGTTTATCCCAGACTGATAAACTAAGGATAATCAGGTCCGGAGTTGTACGGAGTTGTGCTGCGTAGGCTGACAAGGAGGGATGGGCATGAGATTGTCTCAATTCGTCACGGAGCGGGAATGGACCGAAGTGGTCGACGAGATCAAGGATTTGTTGAAGGAAACGTACCACATCTCGGAGAGCGAAGCCGAATCGATCCTAAGCAAGAGCCGCGATCGAGCCGATGGCTTCATCGAGGACTACATGCCCTACATCCGGAATATTCAGGACATTCGGGGGAACATGAGAGACATGCTGGATTCGCAGCTGAAGCTTACGGTCGACAAGGAGCAGGAGCTGACGCTCAAAATGCGCAATGATGCGGCGGTCTGGCTTACGTTCGAATGCATGCGAAGATATTGCAAAAAAATCCCTTATTGATCCCACGCACGCACCGGAAATACACAAGGCCAGCAGTCGCTCAAAGAGTCGACTCTGGCTCTTCACATGGATATACGGCATGTCCGCTTATCCTTTCAAGAGCCCAAGCCTTTTCGCCTGCTCCTCGGTCAATATAAACTCCTCGTTCGGCCAAATCTCATCCTTCTGGTCTCTTCCGAACAGCCGCATGACCTCCGGCCAAATGCCTCTGTCCATCGCTTCCTTTGCGGTAATCATCACTTTCATCGCTCCGACCTCCTGTTCATATGGTAAATCTGAGCAAGGCTTCTCTTCATATTACCCGGAATCCGGATTCGTTAAAAGGGCGAAAGTATAGGCCGCACGGGAAAAGGAGATGATGGTGCTAGCAAACAAGTCGATTGGGAGGCGCTCATGGACAAAGCCGCAATCCTGCAACATTCGAAACAGAGGAAGCTGCTGCTCAGCGCGGGACTGAGCTGGATGTTCGACGCTATGGACGTGGGCCTCATCTCGTTCATCGTGGCCGCGCTCGCCGCGGAATGGCACTTGGGACCGCAGCAGATCGGCCTGCTGACGGCGATCAACTCCGTCGGCATGGCAGTCGGAGCGGCTGTCGCGGGATCGCTGGCCGACCGGTACGGACGCCGCGCCGTCCTGCTGTGGACGCTGCTCATCTTCTCCGCCGCCAGCGGGCTCTCCGCTCTGACGACAGGCTTCGCCGTTCTCTGCTTGCTCCGATTCGTCGCCGGCTTCGGCCTCGGGGGAGAGCTTCCGGTCGCCACTACGCTCGTATCCGAGACGGTGTCCGAACGCGAGCGGGGGAGAGCCGTCGTCCTGCTGGAGAGCTTTTGGGCTGTCGGGTGGATCGCGGCGGCGCTCATCGCCTACTTCGTCATTCCCGATTACGGGTGGCGGGTGGCGTTCGCGATCGGCGCCGTACCCGCGATCTATGCACTCTATCTGCGAAGAGCGATTCAGGACCCGCCGCGCTACACGCGCTTGCAGGAGCGCCGGCCGCTCGGCGAGCGCATCGCCGCGCTCTGGTCGAAGCGGTATCGCCGCTCGACCCTCATGCTGTGGGTGCTCTGGTTCACCGTCGTCTTCTCTTACTATGGGATGTTCCTCTGGCTGCCCACGGTTATGGTGATGAAGGGCTATACGCTCGTCAAAAGCTTCCAATACGTCCTGATCATTACGCTCGCCCAGCTGCCCGGCTATTTCACGGCCGCGTATTTGATCGAGAAGACGGGCCGTAAGTTCGTGTTGGCCGTTTTCTTACTCGGGACCGGCATCTGTGCGATCTGGTTCGGCAATGCTTGGACGGAGGGGATGCTGCTTGCGGCCGGCATGTGCTTGTCCTTTTTCAACCTCGGTGCCTGGGGTGCGATGTATGCCTATACTCCGGAGTTGTACCCGACTGCGATCCGCGCGACCGGCTCCGGCTTTGCCGCTTCGTTCGGACGCATCGGAGGGATCATCGGCCCCTACTTGGTAGGGTACTTGGTGGCGGGCAAGATGGCTGTCGGGGCGATCTTCATGATCTTCTTTACCGCGATCGTCATCGGAGCCATGGCGGTCCTGTTCCTGGGCCAAGAGACGAAGGGACAGCCGGTGGAGTAGGCCCGGGCGAGCTCGATTATCGGGTCGGGGCACTCGAAAGGGAAATGAGTTCGGTTTATAATAGGACATGCTGGATCGAACGATATGTCCGAAGGAGCGATTCCGATGGTTCCCGACCCGCCGCTGACCCAAGAATTCAGACCTTGCATTCAATATGCCGATATTCTGGACTATAAATTATGGAAGACGCCGCGCCGGATCATTACCGACTACATGCTGCTGTATATGCAGAAAGGGACGATCAAACTGACGATCGAGGAGAACGCCTTCGTCGTCACACCCGACACGTTCCTCTTCGTCCAACCGGGCGTCGTGCATCAGATCGAATCGTTATCCGCTGTCAGCGTAATGGCGCTGCATGTGGATCTGTTCCCTGCCGCAGGGAACGATTACCTCCCGATGGTCATCACCGTCGACGATGGGCAGTCCCCTCCGGTCGAACACCTGCAGCCTTCTTTTGCTGCCTTCGCGGGCGTCTCGGTGCCCGTCTTGCTCCAGCCCTCGAAGCCGGATTGGATGAAGGAGACGCTCGGGAGTCTCATCGAGCTATGGAGCCGCAAGACGGCGATCGACCTGCTGCAGGCGCATCTCCATGCGGCCGAACTCTTCATCGAACTCATTAAAGACACGACCTCTCCCGGCTCAGGCGAGCGCAAAAGCTTGACCGATCTGTCCTGGGTGCCGGCCTACATGCAATACCGGCTGGCCGAGACGCTGTCCGTAGAGGAAATGGCCCGCAAAGCGTATATGTCCCGTTCGTACTTCTCCTTGCTGTTCCGAACGCAGTTCGGCGCGGCCCCGCATCAATATTTGCTTCGTCTGCGTCTGGACACCGCGGCAGACCTGCTGCGGGGTACGGCGCTGCCGCTGCAGGAGATCGCCGACAGCTGCGGCTTCTCGAGCGTGCATCATTTCTCCAAGATGTTCAAACTCCGATTCGGGTTTCCGCCCAGCCAGCTCCGAAACACGACGCAGGACAAGACGTTTTGATAAAAGCCGAGTGCATTTTGACATAGCCATTCCGATTCCCGGCCCCCTATAATGAAGCGAGAATGCTAAATCTAGGATTAGTAGATAAGGGAGAGGGATACGGTGAGCGAACAAGTTACTTATGAATTGAAACGAGAGGTCCGTCCTTACGCATC
Organism: Paenibacillus sp. HJGM_3; assembly: GCF_045062745.1. Classification (NCBI taxonomy): domain Bacteria; kingdom Bacillati; phylum Bacillota; class Bacilli; order Caryophanales; family Paenibacillaceae; genus Paenibacillus; species Paenibacillus sp. HJGM_3. The sequence goes on along the minus strand of NZ_JBJGED010000011.1, from coordinate 60,178 downwards.
GGCGGATGTCGTCGTCATTGGCGGCGGACCGGCCGGAACGGCGGCTGCGATCAGCGCGGCCCGGCGGGGGAAGCAAGTCATTTTGCTCGAGAAGTCGGCGCAGCTCGGAGGGATGGGGACGCTCGGCAACGTAAGCATCTTCATGCCCATCGGCAATGTCACCGGTATCTATCGCGAGCTGATCGCCGAAGTGCTGGCGGACTATTTGCCCGAGCAGCACGACACCTCGATCGCTCCGCAATATTCTCCGTTCATCCTGAGGCATTATTTGAACGAGAAGATGAAGAAGGAAGGCGTCCGGGTGATGTATCACACCGAATTCGTCGGTGCCGTCCGCGAGGGGGGGCGGATCAAGGCCGTCATCGCTTCCACCCGGCAGGGCTTGGTCGCGTTCGAGGGCCGGCAATTCATCGACTGCACGGGGGATGCCCGGGTGGCGATCGACGCCGGCGTCCCCTACACGTCGGGGCGGGACGAAGACGGGCTGACGCAGCCGATGACGCTTATGTTCATGATGCAGAACACCGGGAAGCCGGTGACGCCGATATTGCCGGAAGGCTGTTATTATTACGAGCGCAAGGAAGATTTGCCGCAGGGCCGGCATCTGTTCTGGGAACGGAACCAGCAGGGCACGCTGCTCGTGAACATGACGCGGGTGAAGGGCAACGGAGCGAAGATCGAAGACGTGAATTATGCCGAGATGGAATCGCTGCGTCAAGTGTTCTCCATCGTTAACTACTTGCAGCGCAACGGCTTCGAGACGTATGTATTGTCTCATGTGGCGAACCAGATCGGGGTGCGGGAGACGAATCAGATTCGCGGGCTGTACACCCTGACCGAGCAGGATGTCGTAGGGGGGCGCCGTTTCGAGGATGTCGTGGCCCAGACGAACTATGAGATCGATATTCACAGCCCTGACGGGAAGAAGACGACCGACGAGCGCCACGTGAGCGGCTACGACATCCCGTATCGCTGCATGGTATCCGCCGAACTTGACAATTTGCTCGTTGCCGGGCGCTCCATCTCGGCCACACATGTGGCCATGTCGTCGATGCGCGTGCAGCCGACCTGTTACGCCCTCGGGCAAGCAGCCGGCATCGCCGCCACGCTGGCGATGGATGAGGCGTGCGACGTGAGAAGCATCCCGATGCAAGCCCTGCATGACGGTTTGCAGGAGATGAACGTCGTGTTCGTCAAGTAATCCGGCAGTAGACGAAGAAGGCCGCCCGATCTCGATAATGATCCGGCGGCCTTTAATAATCCCTCTATACTTTCCGATCCGCAAATTTACGATAATTCTTCGTCACCGCGACGGGTTGGCTGCCCATTAAGTAGTAACGGTCCTTGGCCTTCCATGTGTGCGTGCTTTTATTCTTTCTGCGAATATAGACGTAGTTATAAGGCGAGGCGGCGTATACCGGGTACCCTTTTTCGCGGCATTTCCTCAAAAATCTCACATCTTCGCCCAGGGAAACATCGGGAAACCATACGTGCTTCAGGACGCTTCTCCGGAATAGGATCGTTCCTCCCTGAACGAAATCCGCAAATTTATGCTGCTCGCGGGGAGAGCGGATGATCAGTCTCTTGCTTGCCGCCAGATAGACCAGACACGCATGTTTGCCCACAACCGAGCTTCGTTTACGTACGAGCGCCTTGACCTGTTCCCGCAAATAGTACGGAGAGTAATAATCGTCGTGATCGAACTTGGCTATCAGGGGAAATTTGGCTTTGAAGATGCCGCAATTCAAGCATTGGCCTAACGAAACATTCTCCTGTACCTGATACACGGATACGTTCGGATAAGCGGAAGCCTTTTGGCGATATGTTCTCAATCGCAGACGATCGTTATTGAGGATAATAATTAATTCTTTGTGTCGGTAGCGTTGATCGCCGTAATTGGATAAAATATTGTCGATGAATTCGGGGCGGTTCGTACATGTGATAATCGACACTCCTGCTTTAGTCAAAATGTCCCCCCCTTTGTTCGTTATCCCATCTTATGAACATCCGGACAAACGTGTCTGGTCAAAAACCCGCCTCCTCGAAAATAAGAAAAATAAATTTGGTTCCAGCGTATCCTATAGGAGAGTTCATTCGTCTACCGATTAGAAGACCGTAATCACGCTTGTAGTGGAGGAGATGCCGAATGATCGTGTCCGATACGACGACGCAGTTGCAGGCTGCGCTTAGCCGTTACTGTCAATCCCTCACGGGGAATCGATGGGAAGCCGAAGATTTGGTTCAAGATACATGGGTGAAGGCGATCCGCACGATCCAGGGGGACGGCCATCCGAATCCGGAGGCGTTCCTGCTGCGGGTGGCGAGGAATGCCTGGGTAGACCGGCTGCGCCGCAAAGGAGTTCAGACATCGGCGCTGCAGCAAGCCGAGGGGCCTCGGAAGCAGGAGGAGGCGGGCGCCTTGTTCGAGCTCGAGGCGGCGTTCCACGCGCTGGCGCGCCATCTGTCCCCTCTGCAGCGGGCGGTATTCCTGCTGCGGGACGTGCTGGACTACACCGCCGCGGAGACCGCGAGACTGCTCGAGACGACGGAAGGCGCGGTCAAGGCGGCGCTGCATCGTGCGCGGCACGCCCTGGAGGAGGTCCGGCGCGAGCTGCGGGACGATGAGCCGGAGATGCCGCTCGAGGGACCTATGCGCGCCTGGCTGCATACGCTGGCGCAAGCTTACCTCGCCGGGGACGTGGTCACGCTGGTCCGCTTGGCGCAACGCGGCGACGTCGAGCCGATTATGGCCATCCGCCTGGCTGAGACGCGCATTCGGCAGGCGCCCCAGACCGCGCGGCGCATACGCGCGAGCGACCCGGCCCGGATGGCGGCTTAACTGCCCTCCGCGCACGGAAAGTCAACAGGCTCTTGCACCGCGGGAAGCGGGCAAGAGCCTGTTGCAGTTTCGGCCTCAGAGCGTGACGATCACTTCATCGATGATGCCGTACGCTTTCGCCTCCTCTGCCGACATGAAGTAGTCGCGGTCCATATCCATCGCGACCTTTTCCAGCGGCTGGCCCGTGCGTTCCGCCGTGATGCGGTTCAGCCGCTCGCGGATGCCGAGGATGCGATTCGCGCTGATCGCGATGTCGCTCGCCTGGCCTTGCGTGCCGCCGTGCGGCTGATGGATCATGATCTCGCTGTTCGGCAGCGAGAACCGCTTGCCCTTCGCGCCGGCGAGCAGCAGGATCGCCGCGAACGAAGCCGCGAACCCGGTGCAGATCGTATGCACCTTCGGTTTGATGTATTGCATCGTGTCATAGATGGCGAAGCCGGCCGTGGTCGAGCCCCCCGGGCTGTTGATGTACATGTAGATGTCTTTGTCCGGATCTTCCGCCGTCAAGAACAGCAGCTGCGCGACGATGCTGTTGGCGATCGGATCGTCGATGGCCGAGCCGAGGAAGACGATGCGGTCTTTCAGCAGGCGGGAATAAATGTCGTACGACCGCTCTCCGCGGTTCGATTGTTCGACGACGTAAGGAATGTATGTGCTCATGGAAGCACCTCCTGATGGGGTTGGAAGTTTCAGAACTCAATGGGAAGACGAAGAGGGGGAGTCAAAGGATACGGGGCTTCAAGCGGCGAATTTGCGCGCAGGTGAGGCTCATCTTCCAGGGGTTGAAACCCGCGGTCCGGTGTGCTAACATGTAGGGAATTGAACACAAGCTGTTTCCTAGGGTTCCGCGGCCGCTACGGCGAGCCGGCCTGGTCCGAGGGGAGACACGCGGCCGCCGCCGGCCGCGCATACACGGAGGGACAAAAGCCCGGGAGAACATCGTCCATTGGACGGTATCTCTCGCGCTTTTTTATTTGTTCCAATTTGTGGGGTAATTTAAGTCTGGGGGGAGTCAGCATGAATCGCAATTGGATGTATGTGTTCGGTTCGGCCATCTTCGAAGTAATGTGGGTGATCGGATTGAAGCACGCCGAGACGGCCTGGGAATGGATCGGGACGGGGATCGCCATTCTAGTCAGCTTTTACGGGTTGATGTCGGCCAGCAAGGAGCTGCCGGTCGGGACGGTATACGCCGTATTCGTCGGCTTGGGAACGGCGGGGACGGTCGGCGTCGATTTGTTGATCTTTCATGAGCCGTGGACGCCTTTGAAGCTCATCCTGCTCCTCGTCCTGCTGGTCGGGGTTATCGGGCTCAAGATGAGCTCCAAGGAGTCGGAGGAGAATACAACGGGCGAAACACAGGAGAAGGGAGCGGGTACCTAATGGCATGGGCGTCTTTGATTTTAGCCGGATTATGCGAGGTGTTCGGGGTCTCGATGATGAACCGCTGGGTGAGGGACCGCCGATGGACGACGATGATGCTCTTGGCGGGCGGCTTCGCGCTCAGCTTCTTTTGTCTGTCGGTTGCGATGAAAGAACTGCCGATGGGGACGGCGTACGCGATCTGGACCGGGATCGGCACAGCCGGAGGCACTTTGCTCGGCATGTGGGTTTACGGGGAGTCGCGGAATTGGAAGCGGGTGTTGTTCATCGTGCTTATTTTAGGGTCGGCGGTCGTACTAAAAGCAATTGCATAGGTGCAAAATGGCCCGGCATTATGTACAATAAAGGGGATGTAACGGCTTCCAAAGCCATTATTGGGATGGGGAGGAATGGAAGATGAGAGTCGGGAATGGCACGCACGTGTATGAAGTCGCGGAAGGATGGGCGAAAGTCCCGTCAAGTGTGACGCTTGGGTACACCCACGGCATCGTCGTCGATGGTGAAGACAATGTGTACGTATTCCACACCGGGACGCCTTCGGTTGTGAAGTTTAATGCCCAGGGCGAGTATTTGACTTCGTGGGGCGAGCAGTTCGAGGGCGGGGCTCACGGGTTCTACCTGCACAAGGAAGGCGAGCAGGAATTCCTGTATATCACGGATACGAAGCGCGGTGTCATGGAGAAGCTGACCACCGACGGGCAGGCCCTGCTTACACTTGGCACGCCGGATCTCCCGGATGTGTACAGCGAGGACCGCAAATACGTCCCGACCGACGTCTGCGTAGCTCCGAACGGCGACATTTATGTGACGGACGGCTATGGCCAGCACTACATTCACCAATACGATGCGCGCGGCGGTTATATCCGCTCTTGGGGCGGAACGGGCTCCGATCCGGGGCGTATGAAGTGCCCTCATGGTATCTCGATCGACCTTCGCGGGCCGGAACCGGAGCTGTACGTCGCGGATCGCGGCAACTTCCGCATCCAGGTGTTCACCTTGGACGGGGTACATAAGAGGTTCATCGTCGACGACATGGATATGCCGTGCAGCTTTTACTACGACGGCGACGAAGTGTTCTTCCCGGATCTCCACAGCAGGGTTACGATCTTCGACAAGAACGATCGGCTCATTACCCATCTGGGCGAGGACCAGCAAGCGTACAAGAAGGAAGGGTGGCCGAACTTGCCGCTTGACTATTTCCGTCCGAACAAATTCAGCTCTCCGCATGGCGTATGCGTCGATTCGCAGCATAATGTCTATGTGGCCGAGTGGACGAAGGACGGACGCATCACGAAGCTGATTCGCCAATAGGGCGGTCAGACGACTTATTCAATCGGGAAAAGAGGACTTATTCGCATGATCGATCATATCGTACTTGTCAAATTCGCGGAGACCACGACCCAGGAGCAGCTCACCGAAGTAGTGACCCGGTTCCGGGCGCTTCGCCCCCACTTGAAGGGCGTCGTAGACCTGCAGGCCGGAATTAACTTTTCGGAGAAAAGCCAAGGGTATCAAGTGCTGCTCTCCGTTCGATTCGAGGATCGGGCCGCGTTGGAGGCATACGGACCGAACCCTGAGCATCAGGCGGTGGCGGCGTTTATCCGCGAGGTAGGACGAGTCGACAGCATAATTGCAGATATTGAAATATAAAAAGGTTCAGCGAGAGAGCAAGGTTTGCGCCGAGAGGTGCGGATCTTGCTTTTTTGCTCTTTTCAGGTCAAGGGGAAGTGCGGTATACTCAAAAAAGTAAGTGGTTACTCACAAAAATAAGAAGGAGGAGTTCCCCGTGAATCTCACCGTCCAGGTAGAGGACGTCAGCAAAAGCTTCGGCTCCCGGCCTGTGCTCCGCCATGTGAGTCTAGAGGTCGAGAGCGGTCAAATCTACGGCTTGATCGGACCGTCCGGCGCCGGGAAGACGACGCTCGTCAAGCTGCTCGTCGGGATGGACTTGCCGGATTCCGGCACGGTGCGCGTGCTGGACACGAAGGTGCCGAATCTGGATCTGCTGCAATCCATCGGCTATATGGCCCAATCCGATGCGCTGTACACGGAGCTGACCGGCGCGGAGAACTTGAAGTTCTTCGCCTCGCTGTTCAAGTTGAACAAGGCCGAGCAAGCTGCGCGGATCGCCTATGCCGCCGAACTCGTGAAGCTGACGAACGAGCTGTCCAAGAAGGTCGGGGCGTACTCCGGCGGCATGAAACGGCGGCTGTCGCTCGCCATCGCGCTGATTCAAAACCCGAAGCTGCTCATCCTGGACGAACCGACAGTCGGCATCGATCCGGAGCTGCGGCTGCAAGTCTGGAACGAGCTTATCCGCTTGAAGGAGAGGGAAGGGAAGACGATTCTCGTTACGACCCACGTCATGGACGAGGCAGGCCGGTGCGACCGGTTGGCGATGGTGCGGGAAGGGCGGATCATCGCGCATGGGACGCCAGATTCGCTGATGAAGCTGTATGACGCGGATAGCTTGGAAGGCGTATTCCTGCAGGCAGGAGGGAGTGGCCGATGAGAACAGCCGCCTTAATCAAGCGAATTGCCCAGCAGCTCTTGCGGGATAAGCGGACGCTCGGACTGCTGTTCGTCGCGCCGCTCCTCGTCTTGTCGCTCATGTATGTGCTGTTCAACAGCAACAGTGCCGATCCCAAGCTGGGCGTAGTGGGCGTGGATCCGAGCATCGCGGAAGCATTGGCGAAGAGCGGATTGACCGTCACGAGCTATGCCGACGCCGATACGCAGACGCTGCTCGACGAGAAGCTCGACGGGCTGCTCAGGAAGACTGGGAACGGACTGGAGCTGACGCTGCTGAACAGCAACCCGACCAAGTCGCGTGCTCTGCAGATGAAGGCGACCCAGGCTTTGAGCGGCTTAGCTGCCGCTATCGGAGGCGGAGCCGTACCCGGTCTGAAACTGCCGGCACTGTCCACAACATACGTGTACGGGGATAGTGAAACGACCTTCTTCGATGTGGTCAGTCCGGTGCTGGTCGGTTTCTTCGTCTTTTTCTTCGTGTTCCTGATTTCCGGGATCGGCCTCCTGCGGGAACGGACAACCGGTACGCTGGAGCGGCTCATGTCGACTCCGATACGGCGCAGCGAGGTCATTACCGGCTACCTGATCGGCTACGGGATCTTCGCCGTCATCCAGACGTGCATCATCGTGCTTTACGCAACCACGGTGCTCGACATGACGCTGGTCGGCTCGATTTGGAACGTGCTGCTGATCAACCTGCTGATGGCGCTGGTCGCGCTGTCGCTCGGCATTCTGTTGTCGACATTTGCCTCGTCCGAATTCCAAATGGTACAATTTATACCGATCGTCGTCATTCCGCAAGTGTTTTTTGCCGGTATTTTTCCCGTGGAGGATATGGCGGGCTGGCTGCAGGCGATCGGTCGGATTATGCCGATTTATTACGGGGCGGATGCACTTAAGTCCGTTATGTACAAAGGACTCGGGATCGGCGATATCGCCTGGGACTTGCTGGCGCTCGTGTTGTACGCTGCCGTCTTCGTGACGCTGAATACGCTCGCCCTGAAGAAATATCGCAAGCTGTAACGGACAGCTGTGTGAGAAGGATAGGATGCAGCATGACAACCTCGAATTTGTTGGATACGATTATCGCTCAAGTGAAGCTGTCCAAGAAAGAAACGGCAAAGCAGCAAAAAATCGTCGAAACGGCTATCGCCATGTTTGCGGAAAAAGGCTACGCCAATACGTCCACGAGCGAGATCGCCAAAAAATCGGGTGTAGCGGAAGCGACTATTTTCAGGCATTATGGGACGAAGGAAAATTTGCTGCTGTCGGTCATTTTGCCGTTTCTCAAAAACTCGTTGCCCATGGTGGCCCACGAGTTCGTCGAGCAGCTAGCGCCGAGCGGTTTCGAGCGGTTCGAGGATTTGCTGCGGGCCCTGATTCGGAACCGGCTTGAGTTTCTGAAGGCGAACAAGGATCTTTTCCAGATTTTCGTGAAGGAGCTGCTGTATCGGGAAGACTTCCGAAACGAGCTGCTCTCCTTGTTCGGCCGCGAGGTGTTCCAGCATTTTCATCAAGCGCTCGAGCGGTTTAAGGCAAATGGAGAGCTCGTGGACATCCCTACCCCGACGCTCATTCGCATGATCCTCTCATTTATCATTAGTCAGTTCGCGATCCGATTCGTCGTGATGCGGGAAGACTTCATCACGGACGACGAGGCTGAGGTGGAGCTGATGGTGCGGTTCGTCATGTCGGGTGTCAGCAACAAGGCGTCATCCAGCTAACCAAACTGCAGCTATAGGAACAACAGAAGGAAGGATCTCCGGAGCGGTTGCCCCCGAGGTCCTTTTTTTATGGGAAGGAAAAGGCACCCAGATGTCGAAAATTGATCCACTAGCACAATACTTGAAAAAAATCGAAGCCGCGATGTTCAAATCAGCGGGTCCGCCGGCATCTCTATAGATAGGCCAAGGTGACGTGAGGGAGGATATATGGGAGCAGATCCACAGACAGAAAATAGCCGGCAGGCGCAGGACGAAGAGGCCGAGTCGATTCAGGAGGACCGTCTGCTTGTGGAGCGGGCGAAGCAAGGGGATACGGAAGCGTTCGGCGAGCTGATCGAGCGTCACCGGCACAGGGCGCATGGCTGGGCTGCGCGAATGACGGGGGATCCGCATATGGCGGATGACATCGTGCAGGATGCGCTCATCCGCACGTTCCTGCACTTGGGCTCGCTGACGGATACGAGCCGGTTCCTGCCCTGGTTCCACCGGATCGTCCGGAACCAGGCGAACATGCGGCTGCGCCGGGGCGGCCCGCACCGGCACGAGAAGCCGTTCACGTCGATCGGGGCCTCCCCTTCGTCCGCTTCGGCCGCGGGCCGCACTGCGGTCGAATGGGACGATCTCGACAGCATCCTGTTTCACTTGGCTCAGACGGCGGCCGATGCGGCGTCCCGTGAACAGGATCCGGCGGAGCATCTGATGCGCAAGGAGCTGTACGAGACGATCCATGCGCTCCTGCATTGCCTGAGCCGCAAGGAGAGGGCGATCTTCCAGGCTTATTTCTTCCGCCAGCTGAGTCCGGATGAGATTGCGGCCATGTACCACATGTCTACCGGCTCGATCTACACCTATATCCATCGCTCTCGGCAGAAGCTCCGCCAGGAGCATGTCCGCGTCTCTCTAGGCCTAGTCTCGCAAAAGAAGGAGGGAACCGGAATGGGGAGGCGGAAGCAGCTTGCCTTGCCGGAATGGCGCGAAGGGCCGGTGTTCTCTACGTTAGCCTCTGCCATGGGACGGATGCTCGCTGCAGCCGGCCAGCCGATCGGCGCGGCAGAATTGATGGGCACGTCCACTATTGCGTTTCGCATGAAAGTATCGGACCGGACGACGTTCGCCGACAGCCTATTCGTCTTCGATTGGAAAGCCGTGATCCGGAACGTCATGCAGCGAGCAGGGTTCGAAGTCAATGTGCTCTGCGGCCAACTCGGGGATTCGCCGGTGCCGCTGCTCGGCGCAGTGGAGCGATTCCCCATCGTGCTTAGAATGGAGGAAGCGGTGGTCCCGTTCATCCGCAAGCATATCGATCTGGAGAAGCCGGTGTTATACTTCGACACGCTCGTCTCGCGTCCATTCGTCCATGAGTGGTCGCTTATCTACGGCTACGACGACGAGGCGAGATGCGTCCTGTTGACTGATCCTATGTTCCCGGAGGGAAAGCGGTTGTCGTACGAGGAGCTCGTCGACAATCCGGTTCGCTTCCTGGCGGGACTCGGGAGCAGGCTGGATCCGGAAGCGAACCCGCCGGGCTTGTCCGCGATTTATGCTATGAAGGAAAGGTACAATGCGGCCCGTAATCTCGCGATGGACACGATCCGGTACGCGATTCGGTATGCGCGCCGAGGATGTGAGTATCGGCCCCGTACCTCTTACTTGACTTACACGTCCGGTCTCGCCGCCTATGACCGTTGGATCGGCCATCTGAAGAGTCCTAACGTCGCGCCGAACCGATACGGCATGGGACACCTCACGGCGGTCTATGCGGAGACTAAGCGTCTCGCGTCGCAGTTTGTGAGAAGCGTTCCGTTCGAGGAGGAACCGATGCGGCTCGCCCTGCTCGCCTCGGAGGCGTACGAGCAGGCTGCGGACGCCCTGGATGAGCTGAAGCAGCTCGTCCCGTTCGTACGTTCGTCCGAAGTGCTGTCGGCGGAACTGCGGGAACGATGCGCGGTCAAGCTGGAGCAAGCCCGTACGTTCGAGAGCGCAGCCGTCGGATACTTGGAGAAATGTATGACCATCTTGACAGGAGAAGAGGAATAAGTAGATGACCCAATTGAGATTTATGACCGAATTTCAAAATGTAAACCGAATCGCCGCGGCCAAGGAATCGTTCGAGCGGGCGAACCCGGGCGTTACGATTGTGATCGAGCAGTCGACCGATCACTACGAATCGCTGCGAGCGTTTCAGTCCGAAGAGGCTCCGGACCTTATCGAATCCGGCGGGTGGTCGCTCTACAACCGGGAGCGCTTATTCGTCGATTTGAATCCATATGTAGCCGAGACCCCGGGCCTGGAAGCGGATCTATACGCCGGTCCGATGCGGATCGCCCGGCACAAAGGCAACTTGCCCGGTCTGCCCGTCGATATGAGCGTGCCTCTCGTCGTATACAAGAAAGAGATGTTCGATCGGGCGGGCCTGGCTTATCCGACCGAGGACTGGACTTGGGAGGCGTTCATCCGGTTGGCCAAGTCGCTCACGCTGCGCAATGAGGATGGCGTAGCCCGGCAGTTCGGTTTCGGGATCGGCTTGGACGTAGAGTGGTACGAACCGTTCGTGTTTCGGAACGGGGGCCGGTACTTGTCGCCGGACGGCACTACGGCCAGAGGGTTCGTGGACAGTTCGGCCACGATTGAAGCGTACCGCCTGATTGTCGAGGCCCACCGTGTGCACCGCGTCATTCGTCTGCCGGATGAGCCTTCGGCCGCCGGTCACTTGCATGAAGGCTTTGCGATGGTCTGCGGGTTCATGTGGTTCGCGGATTGGCTGATCGAGCATAAGCTGGACGATCAGTTCGGCGTCGTCGGCCTGCCTCATATGCCGGGAGGCGAGCGGTCGAACATGATCTATATGGGCGGGGCCGGCATCACGACCAAGTCGCAGCACCCAAGGCTCGCATGGGAGTTCCTGCGCCATTACGTACTGGAACTGCCTTCGTGGCAGCTACCGCTTACGCGATCCCAAGCAAAGGCCAGAGGCCTTACCGAGCACCGGATATGGTCGCGCTATATGCAGGAGCTGGACGATGTAACAGCCAGCGGGTATTATTTGAGCGAGAAATGGAATTCTTCCCGTCAGTTGATCAACGATGATATTCTTAAGCTGATCAAGGAGGGGGCGGACGTCGCCCACACGTTGCGCTCCTGGACCCGATTTGCGTAAAATGGAGCTCGAAGGCTGCCGGAGACGGCAGCCTATGGTGCCCCTCATGGAAAAAAGGCACATCCCTGTGCCTTTTTTCGTTAAACCTATTGCTTGATGACTAATATGCCGGAAGGAAGGACGCCGGTCCTTTGGATGAATTGTATTTGGGCAGTTGTGAGGGTGCTTCTTACTAGAATGAAAGAAGAGGTTACGTTATTGAAATTGAAATTGCCTAAGTTCGCCACATTTTGGGCCCCGCGAAATACGCGAAATTCACCCTGGAAGTTGATTTGAGAAAACAAAACGAGCGTCACCGGAAAGATTGTATTATTCCTTAAACGAAAACTCGACAAGACGTTATTGAACCGAAATGCACCCAAATCTTTGACCGCTACGCCGGCACGCTTAAAAACAATTCGCCGGTTCGTAAAGTTGATCCCGGAGAACAGCTCGAGCCTAAGGCCGCTTATGATCATATCTATCACCCTTTCAGTTGGATTGCTATATTCTATGACGGATGCATAGGAATTGTATGGACAAACATGCAGGGCAAAACACCGTTTTCAGCGCCCGGTGAAGCATTATTGCGTGCAACTTCTACTGGTAACCCGCGTCTAAACTAGGAGATCATGGGATGAAAGGAGGAGCGAAATTGCGGAAATTCAGTATGTTCTTCGTCGTGTGCTCCATCTTGTTGGCGCTCTTCTTCATCGGCACAACCGCGCAGATGACGGGCGGAGGCAAGATATGGTGGGGGTTGTCCAAAGAGTCCGCCCATTTATATTATTTGCCCTGTCTGGGCGTTGCGTTCTTGGCCCTGCTGTTGTATCTGAAATCGGACGATTGACGGGATCGAAAGGAGAGGGAGCCAAGATGGCGATGAACGAACGGTTACCCCAGCGATTGACTCGAAGGACCTTCCTCCAGACATCCGGCAAGCTGGCGCTTGGAGCAGCTGGACTGCTCGCGGGGAGCAGCGGACTATTCGTCTACGGAGCGCTTCACGATGAGACACGGGCCGCGGAGCTGCCCGGCAACTTCGTTCGGCTCGGGAGTGTGGAGGAACTGTCGGTCCGGGAGGGGTTTGTGCGCGTTTCATACACAGCGAACTATAAGGATGCATGGGTTGACAAAAGTGAGAGCGGCACAGTCTACGTTACGATAGAGGAGAACGGGAGCCTACTCATCCTTTCTTCGGTATGCACACACTTAGGATGTACGATTGAACCCGTTCCGGAAGCTGAGTGGAACGAGGATGGCGAGGCGCTGTATTTCCGCTGTCCCTGCCACTTGGCTGAGTTTAGCAGGAGGGGGAATTCGATCCGTAAATTCGGAATTCCGGGGCTGGACACATACAAGCCTTATATTGCGGGCGGCGATGTGTACATCAACATTTTGGCACCTATTAGGGGAGAGTCGAATCGTTAGCATAGGAGGGAAAGGTCATGGGAGCAACTAGTTCAGCTGTTCATATCGGTTTTTTCAGCACATTCGTTTTTTTCTTTTATCTAATTTTGACCGGGCTTGGTGTTTACTGTTTGGTGTTGTTTATTCGCCTGGCCCATCGGGGGATTCGCGCGTTGGATTTATACATCGAAGAAAAGACTAAGAGTCGACTTTAATCAGTCGGAGGGATAACGATGGTCGAGATTCGTACCGAAAAAACGGAAGATCACGAAGCTATATATCGGCTGCACGATGCGGCGTTCATGAACAAAGACCAGGAATCCAGGCTAGTGGAGAGGATCAGGGGCTCGGAGCGATATATCCCGGATTTGTCGATTGTGGCGGTGGAGGCGAACCAAGTGACAGGACACGCTTTGTTCAGTCTTGCGGACGTCGTGAATGAGGTTAATCCTTTCGAGGTGATCGTACTGGCCCCTATTGCAGTACTGCCCGGGCACCAGCGCAAGGGAATCGGCGGTCAGCTGATTCGGGAGGGACTTAGGCGCTGCACAGAACGAGGCTTTTCGCACGTGTTCCTGATCGGACACCCGAGCTATTACCCGCAGTTTGGCTTTACCTCCGCCCGGCGGCTTGGGTTCGAGTTGAAGCAATTCCCGGTGTCGGACGAGGTGTTTATGGTGCGGGAGCTGAAGCCGGGTGAGGGCGAGTCCAGGGGGATGACGGGCGAGCTGTTGTACCCTGCAACTTTTTTCTAGCCGGTATCCGTGCTTGTTTGAGTTTTTTTACACCAATGATCGGGATTTCACCGGCACCGCGGGCGTGACATACTTGAATCATCCAATGTGAAGGAGATGGGATAGCATGTCACGAATCGAGATGAAGATTAGAGAAATTCAGCCGGAGGACGATTTCGGGCCAATCCGCGAGCTGCTGCTGGCGAACGCCCGCCCGCCAATGTTTTTTCCTCAAACTTGTGAGAACATCGGGAAATGGTTTTTCTCCAACCAAGTGGAGCGTATCGGGTATATGGCAGTCTCGGGATCGGAGATGATCGCCTTCATCGGCTTCGAACGAAGGGGTCTGGATGGCGTGTTCGTTTATGCGATTCACCCATCCGAACCGAATCCGCGGGAGGTGCTGGCAGCGCTGCTCGAACCGATTATGGAGTTGGTTCGGGAGAGAGGGGGCCGGGGACTCGGCTATTTTGCCTTCACGGAATTCGGCCAGCTGCGCAACCCGGAGATCGCCCTCCTGGAGCAGCTCGGCTTCCGGCCGCAAGACGAATACATGCGTGTCTCCACCAAACTACTGCTGCGTGACTGGGAGGCCCCGCCCGAACTGGACACCACAGGAATTCAACCGGAGCCGTTGGATTTGAATGAAATGGCCGCTATGATGATGGAAGATGAGAATGGCGAGAATGCGATTATATTCAAACACCAGTATCAGCGCGCCGAGACGAGAAACGTAATGCTAACTCTGCGCAATGCCGATCAAACCTTGATGGGGTTTGCCTATTACAAAGTAATAAAGTCGCGACCCGACGGAAGCTCGCTATCGGCAGCCGCGTTCAATATGCACTTCCGACCTCAGTTCGAACTTACGAGACAAGAGAAGCAGCGGTTTCTCCAGGCTGCGCTGCACTCGATGAAACAGCTGGAGCTGCATGCGGCGAACTCGCTCCAGTCCTTGAAACGCCCCGATATCTTTACCTTGCTAGTGCGGGAAGGCTTCGATGAGATTCAGAGTACTTTTTATGCCCTGGGCAAGCGGATTGGGGAATGAACGATGTCGAGGTATCGCAATGCACGCGATGTGCTGCCGGAAAGCTTAATTCGTGAAATTCAGAAATACGTTCGGGGCGAGCATCTATACATTCCCCAGACGGAGCGAACGGAGTGGGGCGCCCGGAGCGGAGCTCGTGCCGAGCTGGAACGGCGGAATAAGGACATTGTCCAGCATTATATGGATGGGATCGCGATTGCCGAGCTGGCGGAAAGGTATCACCTAAGCGAAGAACGGATTCGGGGCATTTTGTACGAAGAACATAGGGAGTAACTTTCCAGAAAGAAGCGATGGTTATGCACCTCTATTTCATACGGCACGGTCTATATGAATCAACCAGTACGAACCGCAACTTAAGAGGGGAGTACGATCCCCCCTTAAGCAGCACCGGCCGGCAGCAGGCGGAGAAGGTCGCGCGGAGGCTCAAAGAAAATCCGGTTGCGGCCCTCTATACGAGTGATTTTGCCCGTGCCTTGGAGACAGCAGAAAGATTGCAAGCGCACATCCAATGCGAGTGGAGCGTACAGCCGCTACTGAGAGAAATATTCTCGAGCAGCCCGGTTGAAGCCAAACGGCAGCAGCTGATCGCATTGACAGACTGGCTCCGCCATCTCCCGCTGCAACATAACCACGTAGTGCTCGTGACCCACGGGAATTTGATCCGATTGATCGCGGACACCCTATTGGACACGAACGATCAAAAGCGGAGTACGGAGCTAGGCCCGGTTGGAGAAGGCAGCATTATGGTAATCGAAATGGAAGAGGAACGAGTTCGACTGCATACATACAATGATACCTCGCACCTAGCCGAATAAAATATCCATAACCGTCCCAAGCTGCCCGCGTGTTTTGCCTTCCAGAATGTTAGGATTGTACACTTCTACGTACCCGCAATTCTCGCACGAGACGAACAGGAAGTGGTTGTGCTGGATATCGAACATTTTGCTCAATCCGGTGCCGGTCATCGCCACTTCCTTCGTCCGGCAGCTCGTACCGCTGCATTTGACGCATTTGAATCTCTCCTGAATCGTTGCCTCTACACTCATCGCGCGTCCCTCCAATCATTGTCTACTTACGATACGCTTGAAACCGCCCGGAAGTTTCTTTTCCCAGTGATAATGCGGAATCCGTAAAAAATCACAGCCTCCCCTCAAGTTTTCCCATACCGTGTCCGCCCATTCCTCCTTATACTGAAGTCGACTTAGCGGGAGGGGGAACACTATGAAATTCTCAAACGGCAAAGCAAGCGACATTCAGATCGCTTATATTGGCGGCGGTTCGATGTATTGGGCCAAAAATCTCATCGCCGACCTCGCGCTCGACGAAGAGCTGTCGGGGAAAGTGCGGCTGTACGACCTCGATTACGGCAAGGCGAAGAAGAACGAGAAACTCGGCAACTCGGTATCCGACTATGCCGAAGCCAAATCCAAGTGGATGTACGAGGCGTACGAGACGCTCGCCGATGCGCTGACCGGCAGTGATTTTGTGTTCATTTCCATCCTGCCCGGCACGTTCGCGGAGATGCATTCCGATGTGCATGAGCCGGAGAAATACGGAATCTATCAGCCAGTAGGCGATACAACCGGACCGGGTGGGTTGGTGCGGGCGCTTAGAACAATCCCGATGTACGTCGAGTTCGCTCAAGCGATTGAGAAATACGCGCCGGATGCATGGGTATTCAATTACACGAACCCGATGACGCTGTGCACCCGTACGCTCTATGAGGTGTTCCCGAAGATCAAGGCGTTCGGCTGCTGCCATGAGATCTTCGGCACCCAGGGGCTGCTTATCCGGATGCTCCGCGACCTGGAAGGGATCGAGGAGCTGCACCGCGACGATATCCGGGTGAACGTGCTGGGCATCAACCACTTCACGTGGATCGATCAAGCGACTTATAAAAACGTCGATCTGTTCCCGCTGTACCGGCAATTCGTGGACAAATATTACGAGGAAGGCTTCGAGCACAACAAGGACGCCTGGAAAACGAACACGTATACGGCCGCCAACCGGGTCAAATTCGACCTGTTCCGACGCTACGGCCTCATCGCCGCTGCCGGCGACCGCCATCTGGCCGAGTTCGTGCCGCCGTGGTACACGAAAGACCCGGAGACGGTGCGCGCCTGGAAGTTCGGGCTCACGACAGTCCCTAGCCGAGTGGACAAACATAAGGCGACCGAGGAGCAGTACAACAAACTGATCGGCGGCCAGGAGAAGCTCGTGCTGAAGGCGTCCGGGGAAGAAGAAGTGCGCCAGCTGAAAGGGCTGATCGGGCTGCAGCCGTTCGTCACGAACGTGAATTTGCCGAACGTCGGACAGATGCAGGGCGTTCCGCTCCGAGCGGTCGTCGAGACGAATGCCGCGTTCTCCGGCAACAGCTTGCGTCCGGTTCATGCGGGGGAGCTGCCGGTCGAGGTGAACAGCCTCGTCATGCGTCACGTGCTCAACCAGGAGACGATTCTGAAGGCGGCGCTGAAGCGGGACAAGGCGCTGGCGTTCAGCGCCTTCGTGAACGACCCTCTCGTCACAATCGACATCGGTCCGGCGGAAGAGCTGTTCGAGACGATGCTGGGCAATACGAAAGCTTATTTGAAGGGGTGGGAGCTGTAATGGTGTACGCGGCGAATGAAGCTAGATACGACTCCATGCCGTACAATCGGACCGGCAAGAGCGGCTTGAAGCTCCCGGCCGTCTCGCTAGGCTTGTGGCATAACTTCGGCGGGGTCGACACGATCGAGAATGGGGTGCGGCTCGTGCGCCGGGCATTCGATCTCGGGATCACGCATTTCGACTTGGCGAACAACTATGGGCCTCCTCCGGGATCGGCGGAAGAGACGTTCGGCCGCATCCTGAAGGCGGACCTGGCTCCGTATCGGGACGAGCTGATCATCTCGACGAAAGCCGGCTACCGGATGGGTCCGGGGCCTTACGGTGAGCGCGGCTCCCGCAAGAGCATGCTGTCCAGCTTGGATCAGAGCCTGAAGCGGCTTGGACTCGACTATGTGGACATTTTCTACTCCCACCGGTATGACGCCGAGACTCCGCTGGAAGAGACGATGAGCGCGCTCGACCAGGCCGTTCGTCAAGGAAAGGCGCTGTACGTCGGCATCTCCAACTACGGTCCGGAGGAAACGAGGAAGGCGGTCACGATTCTTCGCGAGCTCGGGACGCCGTGCCTCATCCATCAAGTCCACTACTCCATGTACGAGCGGCGGTTCGAGCGCGGTCTGCAGCAGGTGCTGGGGGAGGAGGGCGTCGGTTCGATCGCTTACAGTCCGCTCGCTCGGGGGCTGCTGACCGATCGGTACCTGGAGTCGATTCCGGCCGATTCCCGTGCAGCCGGGCAGAGCGTGTTCCTGAAGCGGGAGGACATTACGGAGGAGAAGCTCGGCAAGTCGCGTCTCCTGAACAAGCTGGCGCAGGAACGGGGTCAGACGCTTGCGCAACTGGCGATCGCTTGGGTACTGCGGCAAGGGCGCGTGACGTCGGCGCTCATCGGCGCGAGCAAGGAACATCAAATCGACGACGTCGTCGGTGCGCTGCAGCGGCTCGATTTCTCACAAGAGGAGCTCGATACGATCGAGCGCATCTTGGGGAACGCATAAGATGAGCGCGGACAGTAAACCGGCGGAGGCGCCGGAGCATACCGCAACCGGTCGGCGCCAGGTGAGCGAGGCCGTGCTTGTCGATCCGAACGACGGCGGCGCGGTACGCAGCAAAATATTCCAATTGGCGGGTCCCACGCTGACCGAGATGATCATGCTCAACATGACGCAGATGATCAGCATGATCATGGTCGGGCGGCTCGGGGCGAATGCGGTAGCTACGGTTGGCTTAACAAGCCAGCCGTATTTGCTCATGACAGTCTGCTTCGCCGCTCTGAATATGGGCACGACGGTTATCGTCGCCCGCAATGTCGGGGCAGGCCGCCATGAGGAGGCCAACCGGGCAGCCGGACAGTCGCTGCTGCTGAACGCGATGCTGTCCGTGCTGCTGGTCATCCTCACGGTTGGCTTCGCGGATGACCTGCTGCGGCTCATAGGCGCCCAGGAGGAGGTAGTCGCTTATGGAACCGGTTATGCACGGATCAGCTTCGCCGCCATCGGCTTCTCGGCCATCTCCTCGTCGCTGTCGTCCATCCTGCGCGGAGCCGGCGATACGCGCACCCCGATGCGCGTCAATGTGCTGACGGGGCTCGCCTCCGCGCTGCTCGGTTTCCTGCTCATCTACGGCCATCTCGGGCTGCCCCGGCTCGGGGTGGCCGGAGCGTCGCTCGCGGTATTGATCGCCCAGAGCGGAGCGATGACGGCGATGCTCTACGTCATGTTCAGCGGCAAGTTCGCCGTGCGGCTGAACCGGCACGATCTGTTCCGGTTCGATCGCGCGATGATCGGCCGCATGTTGAAGATTGGGCTGCCGACGAGCGCGGAGCAGCTAGTCATGCGGCTCGGCATCACGCTGTTCGTCATGATCGCCGCGAATTTAGGCACGACGGCCGTGGCGGCGAATCAGCTGCTCACGAACGTCATCGGGCTGTCGTTCATGCCCGGCATGGCGTTCGCCGGCGCGGCCTCCACGCTCGTCGGCCAAGCGCTGGGCGTAGGGAAGACGGAGCTCGCCGAGCGGTACGCGATGCAGATTCGCCGCTACGGCATGTGGGTGGCGGGCATCATGGGCGCGCTGTTCGTACTGTTCGCCCCGTACATCCTCATGCTGTATACCGGCGATCGGGCGATCATCGACGAAGGTACGCTTCCGCTGCGCATCGTTGGGCTGATCCAGATGTCGCAGGCGTCGATGTTCGTGCTGGCCGGCGCGCTGCGAGGAGCCGGGGAGACCCGGTATCCGCTCGTATCGGCCGTCGTCGGCGTCTGGGGCGTCCGCGTGCTGCTCAGCCTAATCTTCGTCTATGTCTTCCACTGGGGCATGATCGGCTTATGGACTGCGGTCGCCTGCGACCAGTTCGCCCGATCGCTGCTTATCTATCGCCGTTTCCGGCTGGGCCGGTGGAAGACGATTCGGATCTGATCCTTCTTAACACTTGATTACACGGAGGGTGCTATGGGCATTCAATATGATTCCGCGACTGGGACGTTTCATCTGCGAGCCCGATCATCCAGCTATATCATTCAACTGGTGAAGGGCCAATATGCGGCGCACGTGCATTGGGGCCGCCAAGTGCGGGGGACGAATCCGGGCGGGCTGCTCGCCATCCGACGACGCTGTTCGTTCTCGCCGTCGACGGACCCGGACGACTTGACCTTGTCGCTGGACACGCTGCCGCAGGAGCTGCCGTCATACGGCAGCAGCGATTATCGTGTCCCGGCGTTTCAGGTGCAGCTCGAGAACGGTACGACCGTGAGCGAGCCGACGTATGTGTCGCACCGCATCTATGCGGGGAAGCCCGCTCTGGAAGGCCTGCCGGCGACATATGTGGAGCAGGCGGAGGAGGCGGAGACGCTGGAGCTCGTGCTAAGCGATGCGTTGATCGGCCTGAAGGTGGTGCTGACGTACACCGTCTTCCGGGATTTCGACGCCGTCGCGCGGTCCGTTCGGTACGTGAACGAGAGCGGCCGGAGCATACGGCTCTTGAGGGCGCTCAGCTTCGGCCTCGACTTCGACCGGGCCGACTTCGAGGCGGTACACCTGTCCGGCACTTGGGCACGGGAGCGCCACATCGAGCGGAGGCCGCTTACGACGGGCGGCTCCGTCATCGAGAGCCGGCGCGGGGCGAGCAGCCATTCGCTCAATCCGTTCCTCGCGCTCGTGTCTCCAGACTGCGACGAGGATCGCGGCGAGGCTTACGGCTTCAGCCTCGTATACAGCGGCAGTTTCCTCGCGCAAGCGGAGGTAGATCCGTACGGCACGACCCGGGTCGTCATGGGGATCAATCCGTTCGACTTCAGCTGGCTGCTGGAGCCGGACGAGAGCTTCCAATCGCCGGAGGCGCTGCTCGTCTACTCGTCCGAGGGGCTCGGGGGCATGTCCCGCACGTACCACCGGCTATACCGCACCCGGCTGTGTCGGGGCGAATACCGCGACCGGCCGCGGCCGATTCTCGTGAACAATTGGGAGGCGACGTACTTCCAATTCACCGCGGACAAGATCGAGGACATCGCGAGAGCCGGGCAGGAGCTCGGACTCGAGCTGTTCGTGCTGGACGACGGCTGGTTCGGCAAGCGGGACAATGACCGCAGCTCGCTCGGCGACTGGTTCGTCGACCGGGAGAAGCTGCCGCTCGGCTTGCCCGATCTGGCTGAGCGCGTGCAGCGGCTGGGGCTTCAGTTCGGGCTCTGGTTCGAGCCCGAGATGGTGTCGCCGGACAGCGAGCTGTACCGCACCCATCCGGACTGGTGCTTGCACGTGCCGGACCGGCGCCGCACGACGGCGAGGCACCAGCTCATCCTCGATTACTCCCGGGCCGATGTCCGCGAGTACATCGTCCATGTTCTGACCGATGTGCTGAGCAGCTGTCCGATCTCGTACGTGAAATGGGACATGAACCGCAACATGACCGAGATCGGCTCGGAGCTGCTCCCTCCGGAGCGGCAGCGCGAGACGGCGCACCGGTACATGCTCGGCTTGTACGAGGTGATGGAGCGGCTCACCTCGGCGTTCCCGAGCGTGCTGTTCGAGAGCTGCTCCGGCGGGGGCGGCCGGTTCGATCCCGGCATGCTGTATTACATGCCGCAGACATGGACGAGCGACAATACGGACGCGGTCGAGCGCCTGAAGATCCAGTACGGTACGAGCCTCGTCTACCCGATCAGCTCGATGGGGGCGCACGTGTCGGCGGTGCCGAACCACCAGGTGCACCGGACGACGCCGCTCGAGCTGCGCGGGCACGTGGCGATGTCCGGCAACTTCGGCTACGAGCTCGACCTGACGAAGTTCACGGAACAAGAGAGCGAGCTCGTGAAGCGGCAGGTGGCGTTGTACAAGGAGCTGCGCGGCTTGGTCCAGTTCGGACAGTATTACCGGCTGAGGAGTCCGTTCGAGGGGAACGACACGGCGTGGATGTTCGTCTCGGAGGACGGCAAGGAAGCGATGGTCCTGTATGTGCAAGTGTTGTCCGAGCCGAACGCGCCGCTCCGCAAGCTGAGGCTGAAGGGACTTCAGGCCGACGCGGATTACCGGGTCTGGGATGCGGATTTGCCGGAGGAGAGCGAGGACCGCTTCGGAGGCGACGAGCTGATGCACGTCGGCCTGAACTTGCCGGTGTGGAAAGGCGACTTCCGCAGCAGGCTGTACCGGTTGAAAACCATTTGAACCTTAGAGAGGTAGGGATAACGAATGAAGCGATTGCGATTGAACGAACTGGCCGATACGCGGCAAGGGCATTTCCTGGGGGACTGGCTGCCCGGCCCATACTTGTCGGTAGGGGGCCTCTCATTTGCGAAGCCGGGCGAGCGCAGCCACACGCACGACGGACCCGACGGGCGAGACTATCATGTGCATACGGACTGCGAGGCGTTCGTCATTTTGCAGGGGACCGGCATCATGGAGCTGAACGGCGAACGAATCCCGGTGGGGGTGGGAGACATTTTTATCGTCGAACCGGGTGAAGACCACCACTTGAACTCCGATCCGGAAGACCCGGTCGTCACTCTATGGCTGCATGCAGGTCCCAACCGGCACAAAAATCAACAATAGGAAGGAGGCGCAACTACGATGAATGCTGTTCAAGTGCAATCTGACTCGGCCACAACCGCCACTCATAGTTTTGTGCTCAGCAGCGATACGCAGCGGGGGCAGTTCACGCTGTCCACGGCGAATGTCCAGGCAGGCATCGACTTAATCACGATCCGATGGACGGCAGACGCTCCGGTCACACCGCCCGTGCTCACCTTGCGCTGGGTTCATCCGGCCTGCGACATCCACGCGAGCTGGCACCCGGCGCAAGACCGGAACAAGAGCTTCAAGGCCGACTGGATGCGCGTCCTGCGCTCCAATGCGGCGACGTCTGCGCCCGTTTACTCGTTGTTCAACGCCGATTCGCGCAATCGGCTGACGTTCGCGTTCTCCGATGCGCTGAACACGGTGCATTATGCCGGCGGCGTTCGGGAGGAAACCGCCGAGTTCCACTGCCGCATCGAGCTGTTCAAGGAGCCGGTTGCTCCTATAGCCGAATACGAGGCAACGTTGTTAGTGGATACGAGGGACGTGCCGTATTACGAGAGCCTCCGCGGCGTGTCGGACTGGTGGAGCGGCATGGAGCGGTATACACCGTCGTACGTGCCGGACGAGGCGCGCCGCCCAATGTACTCCACCTGGTACAACATGCACCAGAACGTGACGGCGGCTTCGATCGAAGCCGAATGCCGCCGGGCCAAGGAGCTCGGCATGGACGCGGTCATCATCGACGACGGCTGGCAGACGGGGGACAACCGCCGCGGCTACGCGTATACGGGCGATTGGGAGCCGTTCGGCGGCAAATTCCCGCGCATGCGCGAGCACGTCGACGCCATCCATGCGCTCGGCATGAAGGTCATTCTCTGGTATTCAGTGCCGTTCGTGGGCAAGCACAGCGAGGCGTGGACGCAATATTCCGACAAGCTGCTGCGCTTCAACGAATCCCATGGCGCCGGCACGATGGACCCGCGATACCCGGAGGTGCGGGAGTACATCATCGGCAAATACGAGCAAGCCGTCCGGGAGTGGGATCTGGACGGGTTCAAGCTCGATTTCATCGACCAGTTCTATACGCCGGAGCTGGCGACTCCTTCTGAGCTGCCGGGACGGGACATCGAGTCGATCCCGGAAGCGGTCGACGTCCTGTTGACCGAGTCGATCCGACGCCTGAGAGCGGTCAAGCCGGACATTATGGTCGAATTCCGCCAGCCTTATATCGGACCGGCCATGCGCAAGTACGGCAACATGTTCCGGGCGTCGGATTGCCCGAACGACAGCATCCAGAACCGCGTCCGGACGCTCGATATTCGCCTGATCTGCGGCGCTACGGCGGCCCATGCCGACATGATCATGTGGCATCCGGACGAGCCCGTGGAGAGCGCGGCGCTGCAGCTCCTGGGCTTGCTGTTCTCCGTACCGCAAGTGTCCGTCACTTTGGAGAAGCTGCCGGAGGACCACCTGAGAATGCTGCGCTACTGGCTGTCGTTCTGGCAGAGCAACCGGGACATCCTGCTGGACGGCGAGCTCGAGCCGATGAATCCCGAGCTGCTCTATCCGGTTGTCCGCGCCTACAAGGACAGCCGCGCATTGATCGCGACATACTACGACAAGCTCGTCGCGCTCAAACCGACTGCAGTTCAGCCGCAGCCGACGCGTTGGATCCTTGTGAACGGCCGGCTGCAGCAAGGGCTGTATGTAGAAGTGGCCGATTCTTACGGTCCCGTGGAGATTGTGCTGAAGACATGCTCGGGCGATGTGACCGATACGCTTCGCCTCGACCTGCAGCCGGGCATTCACGCGCTGGCCGTTCCGGCAGCCGGGACCGCCGAGATATCGAAAATTTTTGTGGAGGCGAATAACCGATGACCCATGCCGCAACTCCAAATACGACTATTGCCGACCGCCAAGCTTTCCTAGACGAAATCATGCAGCTGCCGGTTCTCGATACCCACACGCATCTAGTCGGGGACCGGCTGGCCGCCCGCGATTTTTGGGAGATCGCCCACTACTTCTGGCTGAACAGAGAAATGCAGACCGGCGGCTACCCGGCGAACGCAGCCGACCTGCCGGAGGACGAGCGGATCCGGGCGTTCCTCGACGCTTATCGAGCTACCCGTAATACGAACATGAACTGGGTGCTCACGCGCATCTTCCAAGATTTGTACGGGATTCAATTAATCGACGAAGCGTCCGTGCGCGAGGCGGATGCCGCGATCCAGCGCTCGCATGCGGCCCCGGGCTGGGCGCAGTCCGTCGCGGACCGGCTGCAGATCCGTCGCTTCGTCGTGAATATCCCGGAGCATGCCGAGTTCCAGGGCACCCGCGACCGGGCCATTCTCATCCCGCGCATTGACGGGCGCCTCGGCGGTTGGGCGAGCGAGATGGCGAGCGCTGGCGATCCGATGGCCGCGTATGAACAACACAAGCGGACGATCGACGAGCTGCTTGCGGGATTCGCCGCGCAAGGCTGCCCCGGCATCATGACGACGCTGCCGGCGTACGCTTCCCGAGCCGATCGGAGAGCTGCCATCGCCCCTGGCATCGCGAAGGACGAGGCGATGATGGAGCTCCTGCACGCCATCTGCGCGGCAGCCGAACGGCATGGGCTGCTCGTGCAGCTGTTCCTCGGCGTCGAGCGCTCGTGGTGCGGTACGGCCGTACCGGCGAACGATCCGGCCCGCATCCTGAAGCTGACGGCGCTGTTCGAACAGTACCGGTGCCGCTTCGAGCTCGTCGTCGCCTCCGAGCTCAACAATCTGGACGTCGTGCAGGCGGCGTGGAATTTCCCGAATGTCCATGTGGGCGGGATGTGGTGGTTCAACTTCCGCGCCAGCACGTACCGCGATGTCATGCAATACCGGCTGGAGGCGCTGGCTGCCACGGCGAGCTCGCTCGTCGTCTCGGACGCCCGCTGCATCGAATGGAGCTACGGTAAGATCGCGTTGATCAAGAAGCTGATATGCGAATTCCTGTGGCAGCAGCTGGAGAGCGGCTGGATCGAGCGGGAGACCGCGCATCGCGTTGCCGAAGAATGGCTGTACGGCAGTGCGGCGAGACGGTACGGACTGCTCTAGGACTGCCCCGGCTGCCGTCATAAAAAAACACAACCCCGACTAAGTTACGCCATGTTGGCCCGCGGGCGACCCGTGTATGATGAAGATGAACAAGCGAGTCCTCGCACAAGAAAGGGAGAAGGAACATGGCCGCCAAAATTCAACCGTCCGATACCGCCGCGCTCTATCAGTTTGCGTCAGTCAAACAAAAATGGAAATTCATGCGCAAGTATTGGGCCCTTTACGTCATTTCGATACCTGGGATTATATATTTTCTCATCTTCAAGTACATCCCGTTGTTCGGTTCCGTTATAGCGTTTCAGAACTATAACATCTTCAAAGGCATCACCGGCAGCAAATGGGTCGGGCTCGACAACTTCAGACGGATGTTCGCCTATGCCGAGTTCATCCCGATTCTGAAAAACACGATCTTGATCGGGATCTACGACCTCGTCTTTGCCTTTCCGTTCCCGATCCTGCTGGCCTTGCTGCTGAATGAGCTGCGTATTGTCGTGTATAAAAGGGTCGTACAGACGGTCGTCTACATGCCCCACTTCCTGTCCTGGGTCATTGTCGGCGGGATCGTCGTTGGGGTACTGTCTCCCTCTACGGGACTGGTTAACAAGCTAATCGGGCTGTTCGGCGTGGATCCGATTTACTTCATGGGCGAGAATAGCTACATCCGGACCATCCTGATCGGCTCGGGCATCTGGAAGGACAGCGGGTGGGGCACGATCATTTATTTGGCCGCCATCGCAGGCATTAACCCGGATCTATACGAAGCCGCCCAGATGGACGGAGCCAGCCGGCTGCGCCAAGTGTTCTCCATCACGATCCCGAGCATCCTGCCGACCATCGTCATTTTGTTCCTGCTCCAGATCGGGAATTTCCTGGACTTCGGCTTCGAGCGCGTCTTCGTGTTCTTGAATCCGCTGAACAACGAGAACGGGGAAATTCTCGACACCTACGTATACCGGGCTGGACTTGTGGATAGGCAATACAGCTATACGACGGCGATCGGCTTGTTCAAATCGGTAGTCGGCCTCGTTCTCATCATGGGGAGCAACCTATTCAGCAAGAAAATGACCGGCGAAGGTTTGTACTAAGGGCGGGGGGCGAACAACCATGCTAATGACCAGAGGACAAAAAATATTCAATTGGATCAACATCGCCGCACTTGGAGTGCTCGGACTCACTATGGTGCTGCCGATCATCCATATTATTGCCCAATCGTTCAGCAGCAGCGTAGCGATCAATGCCGGCGACGTTTCGTTCTGGCCGGTCGATTTCACTCTAGGGAACTATAAAATCATCCTGAAGGATACGACGATCTGGACCGGGTTCCGCAATAGCGTCATTCTGACGGTGGGGGGCACCCTCATCAACCTGGCGATGACCTCGACGCTGGCCTACGCGTTGTCGCGTCCGGAGTATCTGTACCGCAAGGCCGTGCTGCTGATGATTATGTTCACGCTCATCTTCAGCGCGCCGCTGATCCCGAATTACTTGCTCGTGAAGCAGCTCGGACTGCTGAATACGCTCTGGGCGCTTATGCTTCCGATGGCGATCAGCGCATTTAACCTGTTCGTCATGCGTTCATTCTTCCTGAACCTCCCGAACGAGCTACTCGATTCCGCCAAGATCGACGGGGCGGGCGAATTCCGGACGATGTGGAGCATCGTATTGCCGCTGTCCAAGCCGGCGATGGCGACGATGAGCATCATGTATGCGGTAGCCCACTGGAACCGGTATGCGGAAGCCGTCTATTACATCAGCAATCGCCATTGGATTCCGCTGCAGGTCCGCTTGCGCGAGATCGTCTTCACAGATAATTTCGGCCAGTCGGACGTCTCGTCCGAGCTGCTCATGTTCTTGTCTCCCGAAGGGATCAAGATGGCGGTCATCGTGGTGGCGACTCTGCCGATCATGCTCGTCTATCCGTTCCTGCAGAAGCATTTTATTCAAGGGATGATGGTCGGAGCCGTGAAATCGTAGGACCGTAAAAAATAACAAACATAGCATAAAATTCCCAATCCTCGTCGTCCTCCAAGTCGATTATGCTGAAATTGCAAATCGCGCTATACTAAAATGGGACACGAAGGAAGGGGTACACGATGAAAAGAACGACAGGCGCCGCGCTGGCCAGTCTGCTGGCGGTCGGGGTCATCGCCGGCTGCTCGAGCGGAGGGCAATCGGAGCCGCAGCCAGGAGCGGAGGCAACGCCCGGCAAAAAGCCGCCGACCCAATTCTCGATCTCGTATCCGACTACATCGACGACCGGCTACCATACGAGAGTCGATATCAACAAGGATCGGAATACGCTGAAGCTGGAAGAGCTGACGAACACGGACTTGGATATTCGGGTCGTAGAGGAAGCGAAGATGAGCGTCATGTTCGCGAGCAACGACTTGCCGGACGTCGTAGGCAGCCTCGGTACCGCCACGAGCAAGGCGATGTCGGGCTCGGTGGAAGCCGGCATGTTCATGCCGCTCGATGATTTGCTGAAGAAGTATGCGCCGAATCTGATGAAGCAAGTGCCTAAGGAAGCATGGGAAGCCGTCTCCTATCAGGGCCGGATCTACGGTATCCCGAACTGGCTGAACAACCCGTCCCGGCGTGCTACGTTTATTCGGACGGACTTGCTGGAGAAGGCGGGTCTGAAGCCTCCGAAGACGATCGACGAATTCCTGGCCGTCCTGCGGAAGTTCAAGGAGATGGGCGTCAAGCATCCTTATGCGGCCCGCGAAACGTTGAAGTATGCGGATGTCGTCTTGGGCGCCTATGACGTGCTGCCATATAAGGAGCAGTTCGAGCTCGTGAACGGCCAAGTCGTGCCGAAGTTCTTCGATGTGGAGAACATGACCAAAGCGCTGAACGTGATGAAGACGATGTACGACGAGGGGCTGATCGCGAAGGAGTTCGCGACGATTTCATCGGCAGATTGGTTGAAGAACGTACGGGCCGGTGACGCCGGCATCTGGTCGTCCAACCTGATCAGCCTGAACGACTTCCGGACGAACATTCCGAATGCGGTGCCGGGGGCCAAGGTTGACGTCATCTCTTCTCCCAAGGGGCCGGACGGCAAAGGCGGCTACTTGATGTATTTGCCGGTTACGAGTGCACATTACATCAATGCGAAGGTCAAGCCGGAGACGGCGATTGAGATCGTTAAATATTTTGATTGGATGACTACGGACGAGGCGTTGAAATTTTTCACATATGGCATTGAGGGTGTACACTACACGGTCGAGAACGGACTGATCAGATACAAGGAACCGACCAACAAGGAAGAGCAGGAGGAGCAGGACTTCCGTGGCACGCTGCATTCTTCGCACGAGAGCACCGTCAACCGGCTGAAGATGCAAACCGATCCGAACGGTCCGTACATCCTGAACGCCTTCGACACGATCCTCTCGACGGAAGGGCTGACCGGCATCGGATTCGCCCCGGACCTGGAGGCGTTCGCGAAGTATCCGGATGCCGCTTCCCCTGCGTCCGATGCCGCTCCCAAGATCATCATGGACCATATCATCAAAATGATTTACGGCAAGGAGCCGATCGCCGATTGGCCCAAGGTCATCGAGGAGTACAAGGCCAAGGGCGGCAACGAAATCATCAAGGAAGCGACAGACCGCTACAACAGTCAGAAGGGCGTTCTGCTGTTGGGCAAAAAATAGCTGGACCGTCTAAACCCCGGTTTGAAGCATTGGCTTCAGCCGGGGTTGTTTTGTCCGCAGAGTGCCCGCAACCCGCCCCAACCATAGAAAATCACAAGCCGCCATAAATGAACACATACAGAAGACGGGGGAAGTTTTATATGATGGATACAGGCAACTGAGTAACCGCTTACAGCATAAAAGCCGGGAATAGCAACCGATAGGGAAGGGGATTGTATGAAAAAAGCAAAAGCAGTAAAACTAGGCATGGCTTCGCTTCTCGCCGTTTCGATCGTGGCGGGCTGCAGCAACGGCGGGGGAGATCCGAAAAGCGGGGATACCTCTTCGGCCACAACTACGCCGGCTCAGAAGGCGAAATTCTCGATCGTGTATCCGACCACGGTAAGTACCGGGTACCATACGCGAATTCCGGACCTGAACAAAGACAAATGGGTGTTGAAGCTCGAAGAGCTCACGAATACCGATATCGACATTTCGGTCATGGAAGACGCCAAGTACGGCGTTATGTTCGCCAGCAACTCGATTCCGGACGTCGTCGGCAGCATCGGCGGGCCCGGCAGCAAGTCGATGTCGGGTTCCGTCGAGAGCGGAGTATTCATGCCGCTGGACGAACTGCTGAAGAAGTATGCGCCTAATCTGATGAAAGCGATCCCGAAAGCCGCGTGGGACACGGTGTCGTATGACGGCAAAATCTACGGCATCCCGGAATTCCTGAGCAACCCGTCCCGCCGGGCCACGTACATCCGTACGGATCTGCTGGAGAAGACGGGATTGCAAGCGCCGAAGACCGTGGACGAGTTCCTGAACGTCCTGCGCGCCTTCAAGAAGCTTGGGGTTGAGCAGCCGTATCAGATGCGGGAAAACTTCAAGTACGCCGATGTCATCCTGGGCGCATTCGACGTCCTGCCTTATAAAGATCAATTCGAGCTCGTGAACGGGCAAGTGGTGCCGAAGTTCTTCGACACCGAGAACGTCATGAAGGCGCTGAACGTCTACAAGACGATGTACGACGAAGGCCTCATCTCCAAAGAATTCGCGACGATCTCGTCCACCGACTATACGAAGAGCATCGATGCGGGCAAGCCGGGGATCTGGTCGCAGAACGCTTCCGGGCTGCCGGGATACCGGACGAACATCGGCCGGGCCGTTCCGGGCGCCAAGATCGACATTATCGACTCGCCTAAAGGTCCGGAAGGCAAAGGCGGATACTTCTACTACTCGCCGGTTATCCGTACGTTCTACATCAATAAGAACGTGAAGGCGGATACGGCCGCCGGCATCATCAAATTTTTCGACTGGATGCTGACGAAGGATGCCGAGACGTTCTTCACCTTCGGGATCGAAGGCGATACGTACACGAAGGATGCGTCCGGCAAAATCAACTACAAGTTCCCGGTGACCAAGGAAGATACCGAAGAAGAAGGCTGGCGCAGCGGAACGATCTGGGCGGTACACGATTCGACGTACAACAAGCCTCGCCTGGAGCTGAACGAAGACGGCCAAGCGACGCTGAAGGCGTTCGACACGGTGCTCACGAAGGAAGGGCTGCCCGGCATCGGGTTCTATCCGGAGCTGACTTCATTCAGCCAGTATCCGGACTTGGCCGCTCCTCAGCCTGACGTAGGTCCGAAGCTGATCGTCGACCATATGATCAAGATGATCTATGGCAAGGAGCCGATCTCCGACTGGCCGAAGGTCATCGAGGAGTACAAGGCGAAAGGCGGCAACGAGATTATCAAGGAAGCGACCGACCGCTGGAACAAAAAGCAAGGCGCCATTCTGATCGATACGAAAAAATAAGAATTCACTCGAGGATCGGCTCTCCATCATCCGGATGGGGAGCTTTTCCTTGTTCCGGGGCATCGTAAAAAAACACAACCGACCGTAAGCGGCGCTCTAGTGCGGGGAGAGGGAATCGTCCATAATAAAGACATACTTAACCTGACATTGGCATAGAGGAGAGTGCGCAATGAAAGCGATACTGGTCGGATTAGGCTCCGCCGGGTTCAGCTGGTACAAGCGGCTGCGGGATCAAGGTCTGCTCGCGGCGGTTGTGGAGACCGATCCGGGCATGAAGGAGAAGATGGGAGCGGATCCGTATCCGTTCTACACCTCGCTTGAGGAAGCGCTGGATAAGGAGCAAGCCGATTTCCTCGTAAACGTGACGTCCCCGATGGCTCATACGCGCGTGAATCATGCGGCATTCGACCGCAAGCTGCCGGTGTTGTGCGAGAAGCCGATTTCGTTCGACTACGGCGAATCGGTCGAAGTCGTCGCGAGGGCGGCACTGGAAGGCATTCCGTTCATGATCGCCGAGAATTACCGCCGGTTCCCGTACGTTCGCAAAATGAAGCAGCTGTTGGATAACGGGGCAATCGGTGAAATCTCGGCCATCGACATTCAATTTTTCCGCTATCATCATGTGGAACGGAAATACACGGTAAGCGTGCTTGACGATATCGGAGTGCATCATATGGATATGATCCGGTATTTGACCGGCCGCGAAGGCGTATCGGTAGCGGCGAAGCTGTACAACCCGATCGGCGGCTGGCAGGGAGAGGGCGCGATCTTGAACGCCTCTGCCTTCCTGGAGCTCGAAGGCGGTATCACGGTCAACTATGCGGCCTCGATCGCGGCGCGCGGCACAGAGACGCCGTGGAGCGGAAATTGGCGGATCGAAGGAACCGCAGGGGCGCTCGAGCTGGTCGACAAAGAGATTCGGATTCACAAGGACGGGGAGATCCGGCATGTCGAGGATTTGTCGGGTGTGGACGAGTCCGACACGCTGGCCGAATTTCTCGCGGCTCTCCGCGAAGGACGTGTTGCGGAGACGAGCGCACTAGATTATCTCTTGACGCAAACGCTCGTTCATTATGCGAAGCTGTCGGGAGAAGCCGGCCGAACACTGCCGGTTGTGTTACCGTTAACATCTCCAGGAAAGGTGGAAACGATGTGATTCCGTGGAAAGAGATCGCACCCGGTGTCTGGAAAGCTACGGTGGGATCGCCGGAGGGCTTGACCCCGCTGCAAGTCATCGGAGCGGCCCCCCGTCTGGAAGCGATGGCCCATATGGAGCCTGCACGGCTGCCTTTCGAGCAGAGCGAGATAACCGTCGAGGCCGGCCCCGGCTGCCGCATCGTCTCGCTGCCGCTAGGCGAGACCGAGAAGCTGTATGGCATGGGGCTGCAGTTCATGCGGATGAATCACCGCGGCCGCATCCGGTATCTGCGCGTGAACAGCGACCCGAAGCAGGATACCGGGGAGACGCACGCTCCCGTCCCGTTCTATGTCAGCGACCGGGGGTACGGCTTCCTAATCGACACTTCGCGCATCGTGACCGTCTACGGCGGAGCTACGCTTAGAACCGAGGACACGCGGGACGAAGACATCCGGGACCGGAATCAGGGCAGCGGCTGGAAGGCGACGATGACCTCGGCGCATGTTGAAGTCCGGCTGCCCGCCGAAGGAGCGGATCTGTACGCGTTCGCCGGTCCGTCCGCGGCGGATGTGGTGAGCCGATACAATCTGTTCTGCGGCGGTGGCGTCCTGCCTCCGAAGTGGGGGCTCGGGTTCTGGCACCGCGTGCCGACGTTGTACAGCGCCGAGCAGACGATGGAGGAGGCGCTGGAATTCCGCAAGCGCGACTTCCCGTGCGACGTGATCGGGCTCGAGCCCGGCTGGCATAGCGCCAGCTATCCCGTCACGTACGAGTGGGCGCGGGAGCGGTTCCCCGATCCGGCTTCCTTCATACGTGATATGCGGGAGGGCGGCTTCCGAGTGAACTTGTGGGAGCATCCTTACGTCTCGCCGAAGAGCGGCCTTTATTCGAGCTTAAAACCGCTATCCGGCAGTTATACGGTCTGGGGCGGACTCGCACCCGACTATACGATCCCGGAGGCGCAGGAGGCCTACAAGAAGCAGCATGCGGAGCACCATGTCGACATCGGGGTCGCCGGGTACAAGCTGGACGAATGCGACGGCAGCGAGCTGACGAACAATTCCTGGATGTTCCCGGCGCACGCCAAGTTTCCGTCCGGGCTCGACGGGGAGCAGATGCGTCAGCTGTACGGACTGTTATTCCAGAAAATGACCGATGAGCTGTACCGCAGCCGCAACACTAGAACGTACGGGCTCGTACGGGCCTCGAACGCGGCGGCGTCCTCTCTGCCCAGTGTGCTGTACTCCGATCTGTACGACCATCGCCAGTTCATCCGCGCACTGTGCAACGCTTCGTTCAGCGGGCTGCTCTGGACGCCGGAAGTGCGCAAGGCCGGCAGCGCGGAAGAGTGGGTGCGCCGCATTCAGACCGTCGTCTTCTCGCCGCTCGCCATGCTGAACGCCTGGGGAGACGGCACGAAGCCTTGGTCGTTCCCGGAGGTCGAGCCGATCGTCCGCCACTATATCCAACTGCGGATGAGGCTGCTGCCGTATTTGTACACCGTATTCGCGCAATACCGCGAGCGCGGCGTTCCGCCGTTCCGGGCGATGCCGCTCGTCATGTCCGCGGACGAGATTGCTGCCGCGGAAGCGCAGCAGGCGAGAACGGAGGCCGACGTCCTGAATACGACGGATGGCGCCTACGGGAAGCGCAAGACCAAGGAATGGGACGACCAATATATGGTCGGTGACGCCTTGCTCGTAGCGCCGCTGTTCACCGGCGAGTCGGAACGGGAAGTGCTGCTGCCGCCAGGCGTCTGGTACGGCCTGGAAACCGGCGAACGCTATGATGGCGGGCAGATCGTGAGCATTCGCGCCGGCTTGGAACGCATCCCTGTCTTCGTGAAGGACGGCTCCGTTCTGCCGCTGATTGCAAGCCTACCGAACGTTCCTTCTTCCACGGAGCAGGTCGCTCTGGAATGGGTGCATTTCGGAGCGTCCGCCGGGGAAGCTGCCTTATATGACGATGACGGGGAAACATACGACTATGAATCCGGCCGGTACGGCTGGTGGCAGGCGATGGCAGTCCGCGATGCCGGGGGACGATGGACGGGGACGATGCGTCATATAGGCGGAACGTTCCAGGAACCGACGGCTTACAAGTCGGTTTCATGGCGTTTCGAACAAACGCGGTTGTAGCGCTGTAATCGTTTTCCGATTGATGGACCGCCCGATTGGGAGTAAGATAGAAGTCTCGACAGCTAGGCAGACCGCAGGGAGGATGGTGGAGACATGAACCTGTTGATCGTGGACGACGAACCCGTCATACGCAAAGGTCTTGTAAAGATGGCCGAACAATATCCGGCGACGCTTGCCCGAATCCAGACCGCGGATAATGGCGTCACTGCCTTGGAGCGCATTCGCGCCGCTGAACCGGACTTGGTGCTCACGGACATTCGGATGCCGAAGATGGACGGCCTGGAGCTGTGCCGCGTGCTGCACGAGCAGTATCCGCACATCGCCACCGTCGTCATCTCCGGGTATAACGATTTTGAATATGCGCAAAAATGCATCGGCTACGGGGTGAAGCACTACTTGCTCAAACCGGTAACGAAGCCGGACGTGCACGAGGTGCTTGATCAGCTGATCAAGAAGGCCCGCGGGCACATCGCTCCGTCCCGGCTGGTGGAATGGATCGACCGGCTGGAGCAGCACATCTGGTCGCTTCAGCACGAGGAGCTGGGGGCGCTGCTCGTCTGGTGGCGCGAATATTGCCTGTCCGCCAACCTGACGCTCGCCCAGCTGAAGGAGCTGCTGAACGATTGCTACGCGATGCTGTCGAAGCGGCTGACGGCCCGCAATTTCACGCCGCCGCCCTATCAGGCCTACATGGATGCGTGCAGCGTGAGAGAGGCGCTCGACGCGTTCGAGTCCGGCTTGAGGCGGGTGGCCGAAGGGCTGTCCGCGACGCGCAGCGGTCATTTCCGCGATCCGATGGAGGAAGCGAAGGCCTATATCGACAGCCGGCTGTCCCAGGAGGTATCGCTCGATCAAGTCGCGGCGATGGTCGGTCTGACCCCGACGTACTTCAGCGCGCTGTTCAAGAAAATCACGAACGAGACGTTCGTGCAATACCGGATCAACCGGCGGATGGATAAAGCGAAAGAGCTGCTCGCCGTGCCGCATATCCGTATCGTCGACGTGGCGTCCGAGGTCGGCTACGACGATTATCCGCACTTCACCAAAACGTTCAAAAAGATCGTAGGCGTCTCCCCCTCCGAATATCGAACGGGGTTTGGCATCAAATGAGAATCCGAAGCCTGTATCAGAAGCTGTTTATTTACTTCCTGGTCGTTATTATGATTTCCCTCACCGGCGTGGGGGTTTTCTCCTATACGTCGGCTTCCCGCGAGCTGGACCGTCAGGCGGAGAAGCAGCTGGTGCAGATCGTAGGCAATGCCGACCACCATACCGACCTGTACCTAAAAGATTATGAGCGGTCCATCGTGTCGCTGCTCACGAATCGCCAAATCATGGAGTTCCTCGATCTTCCGAGCACCCGCGAGGAGTACGACTACTACTCGTACCGGAAGCTGATCCGGGAAGTGAGCGTCGATCCGCTGTTCATCCAGGCGCCCAACATCGCGGCGGTGTACGTCATCAGCGACAAGGGCAACGCCGTCTATTATTTCAACGGTGTCAACGAGCAATCGTTTACCAAGGAGGACATCCGCAGCCAACGGAACTATTTGCTCGAGAATACGAACCCTGGGGGCGGCCTGAGCATCCTGAACCACAGCATCCTGACCGGCCAGCAAAATCAGATGCTCACGCTCGTGCGCCGCATTCGGCCGCTCACGTCGCCGGATCTGAATGGGCTGCTGGCAATCGAGGTGCGGGCGGCGGACTTGTCCGCTTTGTGGAAGGGCATTGACCTCGGGGAGTACGGCTACATGTTCATCACGGACAAGCTCGGGAATTATGTGTATCATCCGGATGCCGCCAAAATCGGGACCGCCGCTCCAGACACGTTCATCCAGAAGCTCGGAGAAGCCGGGGACGGCGCATTCTATGATGATGTCGAAGGCGAGCCGCGCATGTACATGGCCCGTACGTCCAGCTACTCCGGCTGGAGACTCGTCGTCTCCATGCAGCTCGACGAGCTGCGCAAGCCCGTCTCCAACATCCGGACGGTGACGGTTGTCGTCGGCCTTTTCACGCTGCTGCTCGCGGTGCTGCTCGCCTTCCGCTTCGGCAAATCGATCACGAAGCCGATCCAGTTGCTGAAGTCCGGCATGCGCGAGACCGAGAAGGGGAATTGGGCGCCCATCCCGCTGCCGAAGCAGCAGCGCGACGAGATCGTCGAGCTGATGATGCGGTATAATGCGATGGTCAACCGGCTGTCCGAGGCCGTCGAGAAGGTCGTGCAGGTCGAGGTGCAGAACCAGGAAATCCGGATGGAGCGGGAGCGGGCGGAATTCCAATCGCTGCAGCTCCAGATCAATCCGCACTTCATGTACAACACCCTCGAGACGATCGTCTGCTACGCCGCGATCCAAGACTCGGAGGAAATCTCCGAAATTGTAAAAGCGCTCGCCTACATGCTGCGTTACTCCGTCCAGACGAACCTGGAAGAAATTACGGTGGCGAACGAGCTGAAGCACGTCATGTTCTACAAGGTGGTGCTGCAGCATCGGATCGGACGCGAATTCGAGCTGGACGTGGCGATTCCTCCGGAATATTTGCTTCATTCGATGGTTCGCCTGACCCTGCAGCCGCTGGTGGAGAATGTGTTCCAGCACGCGTTCCCGGATGGGGTAGAGGACTTCCACTATATCCGGATCGATGGGGGCGTGGAGAACGGCTGCTTCTGGGTCAGCGTGGAGGACAACGGCTGCGGGATGCCCGCCGACAAGCTCGGGGCGCTCCAGCAGAAACTCAGTATGAACCGGCTCGCCAGCCCGGATCAGGAGGAGGCCGGCAAGAAGGGCAAGGGCGGGATCGGCCTGCTTAATGTGCACCGCCGAATCCAAATGGTGTTCGGGGACGAGTACGGCCTGCGCATCGAGAGCGAGGAGCATCGCGGGACGAAGATCAAGCTGGTCATGCCGCGCATCCAGCATCAGAAGAAAATCGTCTCTTGAACCAGGGCTGCCCGAGCGAACGCTTGGGCGGCTTTTTCTAGACCGGTGGTTTATGGTTTCGCATATACTCTTTCACAGCCTCAACCACAATATCAACCATCTTCTTATTCTGTTTCGCGGCGAATATCTTTAACTCCTTATGGAATTGATCATCGAAATCAAATGTCGCTTTTTTCTTAGCTACAGGTTTCTGTATACCTGTATTTATGGTTTCCTGTATAGCCTGACTCCTCCGTTTTCCTAATAACTGCTCAATCGCATCACGCTTGGACACGCTGCTCCAGCTCCTCGACAAAATTTCTATAATTGGTTAGTGCCGCTTTATCCGTATTGCTGTATTCCTGTATTCCTGTAATTGAAAACTCCTTGATTCTATTTCTTCGCTTTATTTCCGTTCGAAACACAACTTCCTCGTACTCTCTCCTTACCCTCTCAATGATAGTTTTATCCAGGACTGTTCTAGAATCGATCATTGTTGGCAATATGCCGCATAGAACAAGGCCGAGCTTTTTAACCTCTTTGATGTGAATCAATGTTGCAATGTATCTGTCCAGCGCGTCATAACACATGGGTTCGCATTGCAGCATGACGATTGCATAGTCTGAAGCCACTATACCATTAATCGTATGTTCTCCCAGATTTGGAGGTAAATCAATAAGGATGTAGTCGTATCTGGCCTTTACTTTTTGTAGTGTATCCCTCAGGACGGTCGAACCCATTGAAGGATTTTGATGGATCAGCATCGGCAGAGTGGCAAGCATTTCATCAGCCGGGATAAAGTGAAGGTTGTAGGTTAACTTGCGGATGTAGGGGGTGGGATTCCTGTTTTTACATGCCTCGAAAATCGTCATTTTGGAGTAATCGTGTATATCTCGTTGAGTAAGAAACTGTGTCAAATTGCCTTGGCTATCGAAGTCCACACATAGAACCTTGTACTTCTTAGAGAGAAGATACCCTGTGATGGCCGTGGTTGTCGTTTTGCCAACGCCGCCTTTTTGATTACCGATTGAAATGATAGCTCCCATAATCCATTCCTCCTTATCTCTGTAAATCTGTATTCCTGTATATAATTCTGCAAAAGTTCAATGTAAAGGGGGGTCATGTCCGGTCTGAGCTTGAGGATAGAGAGTTTTGATTCGAGTTCGTCCATACTACTGCAAAATAAACCATATACGCTCTGGGCCTGTTTCGGATACAGTAAATTCAGAATGAATCCTACTCAGCCCAGGGAGGAATGAGCATGGCAATAAGCCCGTCTTTGAAAGCGCTTGACGTCTACCCAATCATGATGGGAGGCGCCTTGCATGGCCATCACGGCGAATACGACCGCCGTCCGGACGGAGGATTGGCCTCGATGAAGGAGCTTCACTGCACGCTGACGAACTTCGTGCTTCCTTCCGATCTGCCGGAGTGCAGGGCGCTGGGATTGCGGGCGATCGTGCGGCAGGATCACCGGTCCTGGCATTCCACGCGCGAGCCGGAGGAGTTCTTCTCGCAAGACGAACTCGACCGGCGGGCCCGGGAGCTCGTCGACGCTTGCCGACCCTATCGCGATACGGTGCTGGCCTATTACATTTTCGATGAGCCATCGACGCAACAATTCGCGTACATTCGGGAGATTATCGAGGCGATCCGACGATACGACCCGGATACGACCTGCTTCGTGAACTTATATCCGTCGCATGCGAAGCGCACCCAGCTCGGCGTGGACGAGCACGTCGAAGACCCCTTCGGAGCCTATTTGCAGCAGTACGCGGACGTCGTGCAGCCGAACAACTTCATCCGGTACGACAACTTCCAGGTGTCCCACGTTCGCGGGGATCAGTCCGAGGACGATCGGCAGCGGTTGCGAAGCTATTTCTCCGATTTGCTGCAGGTGAGGGAGTTTGCGTTCGCACGCGGTCTTCAAGCATGGAACACGGCGTGCAGCTGCCAGATTCGTCCCCACGCCTCGATCCCGACACCGGCGAATTTGGGGTTTCAAGCCTATACTACCCTGGCGGCCGGTTACAAGGGGCTCGCCTGGTACAGCTTTTACAAGTCGACGCGGCCCGCGGCGGACGGCAGCTATTATTACGAGCTCTCACCTATAGACGCGGCTCTGGATCATGAACGGACGGAGACGTTCTATTACTTGCAGGAAGTGAACCGCCAGGCACGGCTGTACGGCGATCGGCTGATGGCGATGACGTCCACGGGTGTCCGGTTCCGCAATATTGAGCCGTACCGCTTGAGCTCAATGAACGTTGGCGTTGGGGAAGTTGTCGCGGATGCAGTCGTGGAAGGAGATTTGCCGCTTATGATCGGGGAGTTCCGGGATCCGGAAGGGGACCGATGGTTCATGGTCGTCAATCTCGATATGGGGCGTACGGCCAAGCTGCGGCTGCGGTTGCAAAGCGGCTTCACCGGATTGCATAGCGTATCGCTGGGCTCCGGGCGCTTGCGTCCCGTCCGGACCGACGAGGCGATTTTCCTCGCTCCGGGGACCGGCCGACTTTACAAAGCGGACCATCATACACAACAAACAGGGGATGAACAGCTATGAAATTTGCAATTGTCGGATGCCAACATTATCATATTAAAACTTTTATCGACGACATGATCCGGGAAGGCCATTCCTTCGCCGGCATCTACGATCCGGACGGCTTCCCGTTAGCGCAGCAGTATGCCGTGACTTACGGAGTGCCGACACTCTCCTCGCTGGAGGAGGTGCTGGACCAAGGCGTCTCCGTCATCGGCAGCGCCGGTCCGAACCCCGGCAAAATCGACGTGGTGGAATGGGCGGAGCGGCATGACATCCACGTAATGACGGACAAACCGATCGTGATCGACGAGAACGGCGTACGGCGGCTGCGGGCGGTCATCGACCGGAAGCGGATCAAGCTCGGCATGATGCTGACGGCCCGATTCGCGCCCGCGCAATATACGCTGAAGCGGATGATTGACGACGGAGAGCTTGGGGAAATCGAGGATTTCACCTTCCTGAAGCCGCACAAGCTGCATCCCGCTACCCGCCCCGGGTGGTTCTTCGACAAGTCGCTGAACGGCGGGCTGATCGTCGACTTGATGATCCACGATGTCGACATGCTGTGGTGGTTCACGGGCAAATCGATTGTCGGCCATCACGCGCTGCTCGTCAAGAACCGGTTCCCCGAGTATCCGGGCTTATACGAGAACGCGATCGTAAACGTCCTGCTGGAGGATCATATTACGGCGACGATGAAATCGGATTGGCTCATGCCGGAAGCGTTCGAGTCATGGGGCGACGGCCGCATCCTCGTGACCGGCACGAAAGGGCGGGCCGAAATTCGCACGTCCGGCGATCCGCTCGGAGAGCCCGGGCCGTTCCTGGCGTTCACCGACCATGTCAACAAGACGAGGCGGGTGGATATCCTGAAGCCGCCGGCATCGCTAACAGCGGATTTCTTGGCGCAGATCGCCGGCCAGCCGCACCGTCTCACGGCCGATGACGTGTGCCGCGCAAACGCGATGGTCGTTCGGATCGACGGCGCCAGCACGAAGCTGAACAGCATGTCGCTCGAGTAATTTGGAATGAGCAAGCAGGGAACGTCGAGGCATCGGTCGAATTTTACTGTACGGAAGGCGAGGGCCACCCCTAACCGTCTTCAGACGATGCTAGAACATGGAAAGGTTGTGGAATTCCGATGGTGATCGACAGCTTAAAGCATGCTTCCCAGTATTACGGCCTCCATCCGCGCCTTGCGGTCGGCCTGCGCTTTTTGCAGGAACAAGCTCTGAACGGGCTAGAGCCCGGCAAGTACGAGATTGAGGGCAGCGACATTTATTATCTGGTCCAGCATTACGAGTCCAAGCCGCTCGAAGCGGGGAAGTGGGAAGCGCACCGGAAATATTACGACATCCAATATGTCGTGGAAGGTACGGAGAGGTTCGGGTATGCTCCGCTCGACAGCGTTCGCGTTACGAAGGAGTACGAAGAAGAAAGCGACTATGCGTTGTTCGAAGGGGAAGGCAGCTTCTGCCTGCTGCCGGCCGGATCGTTCGCGATCGTGGCGCCTCAAGATGCGCATATGCCCGGTATCGCGGTGCAAGAGCCGGCGCCGGTTAAGAAAATCGTAGTAAAAGTGTTGATCTGACCCGCCGCTCTCGCCAATCCAGGACACCCTTCTTCAGAAGCGTGTCCTTCTTTGTTCGGTATAGATGAACGATGTGGGGAGGGAGCTTCTGATGAGCTTCAAAATTGCGGTAATCGGCTGCGGCCATATGGCGACGGAAGGACATGGGCCATCCTTTCGGAAATACGCTTCGATCCACTCCGATGTGGAATTGACCGCCTGCTGCGATAAGAACGAAACGGCTGCGGCCCAGTTCCAGATGAAGTTCGGCTTTTCCAGGTGGTATACCGATTGGGAAGAAATGCTGGATACCGAGAGCCCGGATGCCGTTAGCTTGGTGGTGCCGGTCCACCTTACGGCCGAACTGTTCATACGGATCTGCGAGAAGGGGTTTCCGGTGATGACCGAGAAGCCTCCAGGCATGAATCGAACCGAAGCGCTGCGCATGATCGAAGCGGCGAAACGATTCGGTGTGCCCAATCAAGCAGCGTTCAACCGACGGCATATGCCTCTCGTGAACAAAATGAAGCAGCAGCTGTCGGCGACGCTGGACCCGTCGGATATTCATCATATCCGCTATGATCTTAGCCGGGTGAACCGGAAGGACGCCGATTTCTCCACGACTGCGATTCATGGCATCGATACGGTGAAGCATCTCTTGGGATCGGACTACGGACATGTCCGATTCCGATACCAGGATGTAGGGGAGCCGGGATCGGATATAGTTAATATTTATATGGACTGCACGTTCGAATCCGGGGCTACGGCGCAATTGAATTTCTGTCCGATCTCGGGTGGGGTGATCGAACGAGCTACCGTTCACGGCCGCGGTCATTCCTTCCACATGCATCTCCCGGTATGGGGATCGCCGGATCTTCCAGGCCGCCTGATCCACATGCACAGCAATGAGGTGTTGGCGGACTTGTCGGGATCCGACATCACGGATGGGGAGGAGCTCTTCGAGACGAACGGCTTCTATGCGGAAAACGCCTCCTTCTTCGACGATATCCGGGCGGGCCGCCGGCCTGTCGACGATATCCGTTCCGGGCTTCAGTCCGTCGAGATTGCAGACTGCATCCGACGCAGGCTGGAAGAGTATGCGCCTTGACGGGTGGATGAGTGGGAGTCGAGTCTGAAAAATAGCATTGTCAAGCGCAGGCTTTTCTCGTATAATCGTCTACAATCCTAATGCGAAGGAAGATTCTGGCTATGACGACGATCCGTATCCATCGAGAACATCTTCTCACGAAGCGTTAGTTCACCTGCATCCGATCAGGTGGGCTAGCGCATTTCGCGTTGGCCCGCCTTCCGCTCACGAAGCGCGACGGGCCATAGCGTCCTTCGCGCTTTTTGTATTGTATTTTAACGGAACAGGGGGCCATAGGCATTATGATGCCGATCGATCAAAAGTACATGCGGGTGCAAGTCCGGTATTCCGGGAAGACCGGCAAGCCTGTCGGGATCTTCGGGGCCTGTTGGCATTTGATGAGGGGGACGATGCGCCAGGACTGCCTGACGGACGAAGACAAGGAAACGTTTCTAAGGGTTGAAGAGTGGTTCGAAGAGCATCTGCCCAACCCGCCGTTCTACGAGGACGGGAATACGATCCGTGGGATCACTTGGTTCAAAACGGGGACTACCGACGAAATGATCGGCCGTCTGGACCCGTTGCTTCGTCTCCTGGAGAAGTATGGCGTCCCGTACGACGTAGTATTTACGAACCATCCGGGAGAAATCGTCAACGAGGACGAGTTTCAAGTCGGGGTTGTTTGATAAAGAGAGGAGAGCGGTAATGAGCGAAATTATCGATTACTATTCCAAGTTCGACGAGTGGGGGAGGCTGGACCGGGAGCCCCTCGAGTACAAAGTCAACATGCATTTCATTCGGCAAAACATGCCGAAGAGCGGGAAAGTTCTGGACAATGGAGCCGGGCCGGGCAAATACGCGATGGAGCTGGCGAAGCTCGGGTATCGCATGACACTGACCGATCTTACACCGAGGCTCGTGGAGATTGCACAAGCGAAAGCCGATGAACTCGAACTAAGCCCGCAATTCGACCGGTTCCTGGTCAGAGACGCCAGACTTTTGGAGGGCATCCCGACCGAGCATTTCGACGCCGCTCTCATGATGGGGCCCTTGTATCATTTGCAGGACGAAGCGTCCCGCATCCAGGCCGTTCAAGAGTTGAGACGGGTAACGAAGACCGGAGGGGTCGTATTCGTAGCGGTGAGATCCCGGATTCGCAAATTGTTAACGGCATTAATGTTTCCTGAGCAATGGAAGCCGCTTCACACGATGGAGGCCATCATGGAGTTCAAGGAAACCGGAACGTTCAATCATGCGGATCAGGGACGGTTCACGGGAGCTTACTTCTTCCCGTTAGCCGAGATCGAACCTTTCTTCGAAAGCCACGGGTTCGAGACGATCGAATTAATCTCCTCGAGCGGAATTGGGGCGGGGTTAACGCCGGCACAGTGGGATTATTGGCGATCCCGGGGCGAGGAGGAGCGGGTATTGCGGTTGATTTACGAGTCCGCATCGGATCCGTCTATCTTGGGCTTCGGTTCCCATTTGCTTTATATCGGTAGAAAAATGCAATAAAAATAAAATAAGTCAATGTGCCTGGATATAGCCCGCCATCCTGATCCCTATGGACCAGGAGCGGGCTTTTTCGATAAGCGGCATGGAGGAGAAAAGCCCGGCATATAACAATTTCAGCACATAATCCGACATCTACCACTTTGGTGGTATGCGCATTTTCTGAGGCTTCAGTACAATTTCCAAGTACGCACGCACAAATAGGAGATTTCATTTATGACCGAACCCTTATTTCGAAAGGCTTCTATGGAGAAGCTGCAGTCGCCGGATCAACTGGACCGTCTGTTGACGGTTACTTCCCCCCGTGCCTGGATTGCACTAGGCGGAATTGCCGTGCTCTTCCTCACGCTTCTGATCTGGAGCTTCACGGGGACGTTACCGAGCAGCGTCAACGGGAACGGGATATTGCTCGGAGCCGGCGGCATTCAGCAAGTGCTCTCCGAGCAGTCCGGACAAATCACGGATATTAGCGTGGAGCCGGGCGACCGGGTTCGGAAAGGCCAGATCGTGCTCAGGCTGGCGAAACCGCAAACGTTGGCCGACATTCGTGCCGTGGAGGACCAGCTCTTGAAATCCGCTTCAGAATCTGAGAAAAGCGCCTTGCAAGCCAGACTGGCCTCGCTCCGAATCGAGCTGGAGACATCCTCTCAGATCAAGAGTGCGTATGACGGCAATGTGGTGGAAGTGAAGGTGAAACGGGG
Source organism: Paenibacillus sp. HJGM_3 (assembly GCF_045062745.1). NCBI lineage: Bacteria > Bacillati > Bacillota > Bacilli > Caryophanales > Paenibacillaceae > Paenibacillus > Paenibacillus sp. HJGM_3. The sequence continues at coordinate 15,595 of NZ_JBJGED010000011.1, read as the reverse complement.
CGACTTTATTCAACAAGCAAGCCCGTTATTGACCATAGAAAAAACCGGCAATGAGGTCAATCAGCTGCAGGCGGTGTTGTATGTTCCTCCGCAGCTGGGCGACACGATCCACGAGGGGATGGAAGTCAAGCTCCATCCGAGCTCGGTCATTAAGGAACAGTTCGGCTACCTGTTGGGTACGGTGACGGCGGTCGACGAGTACCCTTCCACATTGAAGAGTGTGGCGGATACCGTAGGCAATGAAGAATTGGCCAACCTATTGGCCGGGAGCCAGGCTCCGATCAAGGTGACCGTCAGTCTCATTCCTGATGCCGGCACGCCGAGCGGGTACCGATGGACCACGTCTGTTGGTCCGCCCCTGACGCTGAGCAGCGGTATGCTGAGCGATGGAATCGTGACCCTGGACCGAACGCATCCGATTGCCAAACTGTTTCCGTTATTCAAATGAACGCTGGAGTTGATTCGGTGTGAGTGTGCCGCACAAGCGGGTGAAAACCCCGACCGTCCTGCAAATGGAAGCCGTCGAATGCGGCGCCGCTTCGCTCGCCATGATTCTCGGATATTTCCGGAGGTTCGTGCCGCTCGAGCAATTAAGGATCGCATGCGGCGTGTCCCGGGACGGGAGCAAAGCTTCGAATATTCTAAAAGCCGCTCGAACGTATGGACTGACGGCCAAAGGCTACCGATATGAGGCGGAGACGCTGCGCGGGCTCAAGATGCCGGTGATTCTGCACTGGAACATGAACCATTTCGTCGTACTCGAAGGCATTCGGAAGGACAAAGTCTATTTGAACGATCCCGGGAGCGGTTCCCGCATCGTATCCTGGGAGGAGCTTTACGACTCGTTCTCCGGCATTGTTCTAACGATCGAGCCCGGGGAAGAATTCCGCCGGGAGGACCGCCGGACGACGTTGTTCGCTTCTTTGTCCGCGCGCTTGCATGCGTTGAAGCTGCCTCTCGCCTTTGTGTCGTTAATCAGCTTTTTCTTAATGATCCCGGGTCTCGTCATTCCGGTCTTCTCCCGAATATTCGTAGACAACGTCATCATCAAGGGAAACACGGCATGGCTGATGCCGCTGCTGGCCGGATTGCTGCTCACGGCACTGCTGCGCGGACTGCTGACATGGATGCAGCAATATTACTTGCTGCGATTGGAATCCAAGCTGGCGCTTGGGATGACCGGCCGGTTCTTATGGCATACCCTCCGGTTGCCGATCGAGTTCTACGCCCAGCGGCAGAGCGGCGATCTGGCCAAGCGCATCACGTCCAACGACAGTGTGGCCCAACTGTTGTCCGGAGAACTGGCGACAAGCCTGCTCAACCTGCTCATGGTCGTCTTCTACGCCATCATGATGCTTCAGTACAGCTGGCCGCTTACGCTCGTGGGCGTCAGTCTCGCGGTCGCGAACCTGCTCTTGCTGGCGAGAATGTCCCGGGCGAGAACCGATCAAAATATGAAGCTGCAGCAAGAGCAAGGCAAGTTATACGGCACGTTTATGGACGGGATGGCGCAGATCGAATCGATCAAAGCCGGGGGCAGGGAGTCCGACTTGTTCGTGCGGCTCACCGGCTTCCAGGCCAAAGCGCTGGAAGCGGAACAATCGCTCGGGGCCTTGTCCCGCCTCTTCATGTCGGTCCCGCTTCTCGTCATGGTGATCGGCGATACGCTGATTTTAGGCTTGGGCGGGCTGCAGATCATGAACGGCAGCATGACGATCGGGATGCTGGTCGCGTTCCAATCGCTCCTCCAGAACTTCCTGACACCGCTGAACGGCCTGCTCGAGATGGGAAACCGGCTGCAGGAGGTCAAGGCCGATTTGAATCGCATCGACGATGTGTTGACGTACCCGCTTCCGGAGCAGCAAAGCCGGCCTACCGAAAGCCAGCCTGAGGAGAAGCCGGAGAAGGCCAAACTGTCCGGACAAATCGAACTGAAGGAGATCACATTCGGCTACAGCCGCTTGGATCCGCCGCTAATCTCCGGGTTCGGGCTGAAGGTAAATCCAGGAGATCGAGTCGCCATTGTAGGCGGGTCCGGCAGCGGCAAGTCGACCGTCGCCAAGCTGCTCACCGGCTTATACACGCCATGGGCCGGCGTCGTGAGCTTCGACGGGAAACCTCGCGGCGAATGGTCGCCCAAAGTGCTCCAGGTGTCGGTCGGCATCGTCGATCAAGAGATCCACATGTTCGAGGGTACGATTCGCGACAACTTGACGCTATGGGATCCGAACGTCCCTGAGACCGACATGATCCGGGCGGCCAAGGACGCTTGCATCCATGACGACATTGTGACGCGGCCAGGCGGCTACGATCATTGGCTGGAGGAGGGGGCGCGCAATTTCAGCGGCGGCCAGAAGCAGCGGATGGAGATCGCGAGAGCGCTCATCAACAACCCGTCGATCTTGATTCTGGATGAAGCGACGAGCGCGCTCGACCCGAGAACCGAGCTGCAGATCGATCGGAATTTGCGCCGACGGGGCTGCACATGCATCATCATCGCCCATCGCCTCAGCACGATCCGGGACAGCGACGAGATCATCGTACTCGATCGCGGCCAAGTCGTGCAGCGGGGAACGCATGAAGAGCTCTTGGAACGAGCCGGACACTATGCGGAATTAGTCCGCACCATATAGCGAGGGAGAGAACACGGGTGCGCAATGCCGAAGGAGCTATCCTACTAAACGACCCGAATGCGAGCTGGATTGTGGAAGCCGGAGAAGTGAACCTGTTCGCCGTACGCTCCGAATCGCCGGGAGGGGTCGGCAAGCGTGAATATTTGCTCACCTTCACCGAGGGGCAGCTCATCGCGGGCATGGAGCACCCGGAAACTTCCGGCTACCGGCTGCTGCTGCAACGCACACAGGAGGCTAATCTTGTTCGCGTTCCATTCGAGTCCCCTCACGGATCGGGGCTAGAGTTGTCCGACGAGGCGCTCAGGAACAAACGTTTGGAGTTTGCAGAGACGCTTCGCCAATGGCTGATCCTGCACGGCATTCCCGCTCCTCCTGACTCTGGTTCTGTCTCATCGCAGGGTAATGTGGAGGAGGAGGAGACGGAGGATCTTGGTGTTGCGGTACAATCGGCCCAGTCAGATTTCCGGCGCGGAGTAAGCGAGTACCTGCACCGGCTCCGCTCCGAGGAGGAGAAGCGTCTCTCGCAGGCGATCGAGCTCGATGAGCGAAAGATGGCGGACTCGTATCGCAGTCTCGCGAACATTATGTCTACCAGGGAGCCGCGAGCCTATCGAAGTGCGGAAGGCACGTCGGACGATCCGCTAGAGCAGGCATTCCGGCTTATCGCCGCCCATATGCAGCTGATCGTACCGGCCTCCATCAACACCGCGGGAGACGATGCCGGCGAGCGAATCCGGAGGATCGCCCGCATAACGCACGTCCGCACTCGGGAGTGTATCCTCGAAATCGACTGGTGGAAACAGGATCATGGTCCGCTGCTCGCTTTTCTGAAGGAGGATGACCGTCCGGTTGCGCTAGTACCGGCCGCAAAAGGGACCTATGTAATGCACGACCCGTCGAGTCAGCAGGCGATCCGGATAACTTCCCGATCGGCTGCGGGATTGGCGAACCGGGCGTACATGTTCTATCGTCCCTTGCCGTACCACCCGCTCAAGATTTGGGATCTCCTTCTCTACAGCGCCAAGGAAAAAGTCGGGAAAGAGCTGTTCCTGGCCATCGCGCTTGGCGTATTCGGAGGGCTGCTGAACTTGGGCATTCCGCTCGCGACCGGGATGTTGATCGATGAAGTGATCCCTGGAGCGGAGCGCAGCCGCATCTTCGAATTGACGCTGATCCTGTTCGCTGTGGGCGTCGCTTCCTTCTCGTTCCAGGCGACCCGCATGCTGGCCATGCTGCGCGCGGAAGGGAAGGTGGACACGGCGGTCCAGGCGGCCGTCTGGGACCGGATCCTGAATTTGCCTGCCCCCTTCTTCCGGCAATATTCTTCCGGGGATTTGACGGTTCGGGCCAATCAGATCCATAAGATCCGGAAGATGCTGTCGGGTACCGTGCTGAATTCCGTATTCTCGGGCATTTTCTCCATTTTTCAGTTCGGTCTCTTGCTCGTCTACAGCCCTTCCCTGGCGGGGGTAGCGATCCTGCTCGTGTTCATCTCGGCCGCCGTTACGTTCGGATTCAGCTATTGGAGCATGCAGCTCGGGCGCAAACGGTTCGAAGGCAAAATGACCGGGTTGATCATGCAAATCATCCAGGGCATTGCCAAAATTCGGGTGGCCGGCGCCGAGAGCCGCATGTTCCATTACTGGGCGCGGAGTTATGAGCAGTTCCGCTCCATGTCCTACCGGCAGCAGCTCGCTGGTAATGGACTCATGACGTTCAACGCGGTGTTCCCCGCAATCACGACCGTCGTGCTGTTCTATAGCTTCGCCTCCATGTCCGAACCGCTCGGAACAGGTGCTTTTCTATCGTTCCAGAGCGCGTTCAGCGGTTTCATAACGGCGATGGTCGGCATCAGCACTTCCTTCATCACGGTAGCGCAGATCATCCCGGAATACGAGCGGGCCAAGCCGATTCTGCAGGCGGAGCCCGAGATCAACGAAGCGAAGGAAGACCCGGGCAAGCTGCGAGGCGCCATAGAGCTGTCCCATATAGACTTCCGATACGAGCCCGACGGGCCGCCCGTTCTTCAGGATGTCTCCATGAACATAGAGCCCGGCGAGTTCGTCGCGCTAGTCGGGACGTCCGGCAGCGGCAAATCGACTCTGATGCGCATCCTGCTCGGGTTTGAAGAGCCGCAGTCGGGCAGCGTGTACTATGACCAGCAGGATGCGGCGGGCCTGGACATCCAGCTCATCCGGAGCCAGCTCGGGGTTGTCTTGCAGAACAGTAGGCTTATAGCCGGGGACATCTTGAGCAATATCGTCGGGTCCTCCAATCTGACGCTGGACGACGCCTGGGAGGCGGCCCGGCTAGTGGGACTGGCGGACGACATCACGAAGATGCCGATGGGGATGTTCACCATGATCGACGAAGGCGCGAGTACGATCTCGGGCGGACAGCGCCAGCGGATCCTGATCGCCCGGGCGCTCGCGGGGAAACCGGCGATTCTGTTCTTCGACGAGGCGACGAGCGCCCTGGATAACCGTACGCAGAAGACGGTCAGCGACAGCCTCGACCGGCTGCGCGCCACGAGAATCGTCGTTGCCCACCGGCTGAGCACGATTATGAATGCGGACCGTATTTATGTGTTGGATAAAGGCCGAATAGTAGAACATGGCACGTACGGGGAATTGTTGGAACGGCAAGGCATTTTCACGGAAATGGCCAGCCGGCAGCTTGCTTGATCAGGAACAGAGGTGATACCGTGTTCATGCGCATACGCACATACGCAATCTTTATAGGGCTGCTTGCGGTTCTCCTGCTATCCGCCTGCGGCATGAAAGCCGCGGGTCCGGGCGAGGACGGGCACAATCAAGGGGCAGATCCCGCAGCGGCGATCCAGACTTCGAATCCGGCGGTCAGCGTTTTCCCAAAAGAACGCATTCCCGATCTGCCGCCCGACATCCGCCGTATCCATGAACGGGGCAAGCTGATCGTCGCCATGTATGCTCAGGATCGATTCCCGTACTTCTTCGTCGATCCAGCCGGCCGTCTCACCGGCAGCGATGTCGAGCTCGCTCGGGATCTCGCTCATCAACTAGGGATACAGGACGTCGAGTTCGACCGGAGCGCACAGACGTTCGACGAGATTATAGCCAATGTGAACCGGGGGAAGGCCGATATGGGCATCTCCAAGATCAGTGTAACGCTGAATCGGGCTCAGCAGGTGCTGTACAGCGATCCTTATGTGAAGCTGAACCAGGCTATTTTATTGAACCGCATTCAGTTCTCCCGGCTGAAAGCCAAGAACGGCGAGCAGATCGAAGCGCTTCGCTCCCGAGCCTTGCCGATCGGAGCGTTAGGCGGGACCTCCTACATGGAATTCGCCCAGCAATCGTTCCCGCAGGCGTCGATCCGGCCGTTCGACAATTTCACGAACTTGATCGAAGCGGTGAAGGCGGGGGAGATCATCGCCGCGTACTACGACGAGTTCGAATTCAAGCGGTATTTGCTAGACCATCCGGAGACACTGATCGACTTGCAGCTGCTAGTCATGAAGGAGCGAAAAGACGACTTGGCGATCGCGCTCCCTCCGGCGAGCGTGAATCTGCAGCAATGGGTCAATACGTTCCTTCGCAATCGGCCCCCGATCCAGATGGAAGCCGTGCTGAACACTTATCGAGACTCGCTGCCGGGTACGAAGAAAGGAGGGGGATGAAGTGAAGGCGCAATGGTTGAAAAAACCGTCGGTTGTTCTGGCGTCCATCCTCATCGGCGGGGCGATCGGATTGTTCCTGAAGCCCGTGGCGCAAGCGATCGCACCTATTGGGGACTTGTACATGTTGTTTTTAAAAATGCTCGTCATCCCCATCATGGCAACCGCGGTTATAACGAGTTTATCCAAGCTGTTCGCCGCCCGTTCCGTAGCCGTCAATCTGCGTCGCATGGCGCTAGTCTTCCTCGCGGGATTGGCTGCAGCGGCCGTCATCGGCGTGATCGTCGGACTGATCGGCCAGCCTGGGGCTTCGGTCGACCATTCGTCGCGGGAAGTGCTGGGGCAGACGATCCTGGAGCAGGAATCCGGCGAATCGCCGGAAGTGAGCGGGAAGTCGTTTGACTTTTGGAGTTTCTTCTATCTGCTCATCCCGAACAATATTTTTCAGTCGCTTCAGGGCGGAGACAATCTGCAGATCTTGTTCGTCGCCATCATCTTCGGCGCTGCAGTCGGCAAGCTGTCCAGCGAGCGAAGGTACGATGTGATCAGCGTCGTCGAGATGACCTACAAAGCGTTCGAGAAGATGATGGCCTGGTCCTTGTACGGCTTGCCGTTCGGACTGCTATGTATGATCGCCCATGAGGTGGCGGGGATGGGAAAGGATCTCATCTACTCGATGGCGACGTTCATCGCCCTCGTACACGCCGCCTGTCTGCTGCTGATGGCGCTGGGGAGCGTGCTCACCGCCGCGATGCGCGGCACCGGGGTATTCACGCCGATCCGGCAGATGAAGGAGCCGCTCCTCCTAGCCTTCGGCACGAGGAACAGCATGATGGCCATCCCTTCGGTGCTGGAGACGCTGCGTACCAAATTCCGGCTGAACGAAGAAGTGATCAATCTGGTCGTCCCGCTCAGCATCGTGATTTGCCGCTACAGCCTGGTAATCGTATTCTCCATCGGAACGATCTTCGTGTCGGAGCTGTACGGCGTAGAGCTCGGGGTTCAGGGACTGCTCCTCGTCCTGATCGGCTCTATCGTAGCGGCCATCGCCGGAGCTGGCGCGCCAATCCTGGTCTCCCTGTCGATGATCTCCCTGATATTGGACCCGCTCGGCCTTCCCTCCCAGACGGCGGTCGTGCTGCTCCTGTCGGTGATCACAATAATCGATCCGATTCTGACGCTCCTGAACGTGCTGCTGGCCGGCTTATCGACTATGCTGATCGAAGGCAGAGCCCAGCCTGTCAAGACCGCTCAACTTAGCTCGTAATGGGAAAAGAGAGGGATTACTATGCGCAATCGATTCCGCAAGCGGCATGGGGGATGGCTGTTGATCGTGTTGCTCTCGCTCGGCCTGTCCGGCTGCGGGGCAATCTCCGACGCCGACCGGCGGGCTGCCGCCTCGAATGCGGATAAGCATGAAGTGCTGATCGCCGCCGTATGGCCGTTCGAGCGAAACAACGATCTGTTCTCGGAGGGGCTGGACTTGGCCGTCGAGGAAATAAACGCGGAAGGCGGCGTTCTGGGCAGGACGCTGCGGATCGACAAATACGACGATCATTCCTCGGTCACCGACGGTCTACGAATCGCCCAGCAGCTCGCCGAGAATCCGCGGGTAGCGGCGGTGATCGGGCACCGGAACTCGTACATCTCGGTCCCGGCTTCCTCCATCTACGAACGGGCCGGGTTGCTTATGATGTCCCCAGCCTCGACCGCGCCTGAGCTGACGGGCCGCAGCGGCAGCCGGCTCATCTTCCGCAGCATCTCGAGCGATATCGCGCTTGCGCAAGAGCTGGCCCAATACGCGTACCAGCATAATAACCGCAGAATGGTCATCCTGTATGACGACAATGCCTATGGCAAAGGACTGGCCAAATCGTTCGAAAAGTTCGCCCAGGATCGGGGCATCGCCATCGTCGACCGGGTCGGCGATTACAGCGATCCGGCTAAACTGCGGGAGCTGAAATACAAGTGGGAGCAGCTGGCCTATGACGGCATCTTCCTGGCCCAGTCCAATCTCACCGCGGCCCAGACGGTTCTGGACTTGCGCGAAGCGAAGGCGGACGTCCCGCTATTCGGCGGCAACGCCGTCGATTCGGTCGAATTCCGCAAGATGACGGGACTAGCGGGAGAAGGCATTCTGGCCGGCTCCTACTTCTCGGCAGAGAGCTCGCGGGCTGCCGCGAAACGATTCGTCGACGCGTACCGGGTTCGCTATCGGTCCGAGCCGTCGCAATACGCGGCGCTGGGCTACGATGCCGTCCGCCTGCTCGCGCAAGCGATGACGCAAGCTCGATCCGCTGCTCCGGCCCGGGTCGCCGAGGCGCTTCGTGCGGTGCAGTGGGAAGGCGCCGTCGGCAAGCACAGCTTCTCTGACAACGGAGACGATAGCGCCGATCTGGTCGTCATCAAGGAGCTTCAGAAGGGCGTCTATCGAACGATCCAGGAGTAACAAGACGAGATAACCAAAATGCCTGTCTGACTAGCGGTATCACTCCAAACTCGAGTGCACGCGAGGGCGGATGATATAAAGAATTATAGGGAGGACTATTCCAATGTCTCAGGAAAACGTACGTTTGTTTTTTGCCAAAGTGAAGGAAATCAACGAATTGCAGGAGCAGCTGAAATCGCTGCAGCAGATGGCAGGCGGGGATCTTCTGAGTCAGGCGGTGAATCTGGGCGCCGAGCATGGGTATGAGTTCACCGAGGAGGAAATGAGAGACGAGCTGCAACAAATCTCGATCTCCACGGTGGAGGAGGGCGAGCTGAGCGACGAGCAGCTGGAAGCCGTAGCCGGCGGAGGCTGTCCGTATTGCATGACGACAAAGGGCAGCTACTGCATGTGTACGGGCAAATTCACCGAGAGCTGGTTTTAAGCCGGGATGATAACCTGGACGAGGGAAGAACAGAAGCGGCTTGCATTCGGAGCCGCTTTCCTGCGAGAACGTATAGCTTGGGCCTCGGGCGATGATTCGGCTGACGAGGAGAGGGGCGCAGTCCCTGAATGGTTGGAGACGTGGAGGCGGAACGCGGGAGGCCACGGCGGAGAACGGGCTTTCCTGCGACGGCTGTCCTTGGACGGGCTCACCCTCCGCGAGGCCCGAACGATCTTGACCGCAGAGAAGGCTCCGATGGATGAGGCGTTGCCGGATTGGGTGACAGAACTGAACGAAGTTTTCGCTTCTTCCGGGGAGGCGCCAGCATCTCCCGATACAAGCGGCGGAGTTCACGACACGCTGCTTCCGTTCCTGAGCTACGCGGAGCGCCGGCTCCGCAGCCATTCTGGCGCCGGGAGACTGGCGATGTTCGAGGCCGATGCACGGAATGACATGATCGAACTGTTGTCGCGGTCGCTGCAGCGTGTTTGTCATAAAGTGCATGCGGCGGAGCTGCGTGCATACGCCAGCCATCGTGACCCCCTGCACGCCATCCTGGGCAAGGCGATGTCTAAGGACGAGCTGACGCGGCATGCGAAGCGTTACCATGAGGAGCTGCTTGGCGGAGGCTGGAAGGCGCTGCTGCAGCAGTATCCGGTGATGGCGAGACGGATGATGATGACGATCGCGGGCTGGGTCCGCAACATGGCGCAATTCGCCGGTTGGCTGGAGGAAGACCGTCCGGATCTGGAAAGAACGTTCGGAGCTGCAGGCGGGAGACCGCTCGGACGTATCGTGAGCGTAACCGGGCAGCTCTCGGACCCGCACAACGGCGGACAATCGGTTCTGATCGCCACGTTCGAAGCCGGAGTCAAGATCGTCCTCAAGCCGCGCGGAGCGGGAATCGACGAAGCATGGAGGCGGTGGGTGGCTTGGCTCGAGGAGGAGGGACTTCCTGTATTTCGCGTCCCTGATGCGCTCGACCGTTCGAATCACAGCTGGACCGAATTCATCGAGCCGCTGCCGGTTCTGGACGAGCGGGAGGCCGAGCTGTTCTACGAGCGGGCGGGCACCCTGCTGGCGTTGGTTTATATGCTGGGCGGCGAAGATTTTCATATGGAGAATCTTATCGCCCATGGCACGCATCCGGTCCTCATCGACACGGAGACGCTGCTCCTCCACCGGGTGAAGCCCTTCGTCCTCGGGACGAGCGGGATGAGCTCTCAGCAGGTCGCGCATAACTTCCTCGTCGATTCCGTGCTCCGCACCGGCATGCTCCCGGTGTGGAAATCGGATGCCCGCGGCAATGCGGTTGATTTCAGCGGGCTGACCGGGCTGGAGAAAGGCGCGAGCAATATCCCGCATTTGGGCGGTCAGCCGCTGAACGTGAACGATTACCGCCATGCCCTGCTCCGCGGCTTCGAGCGTACGTTCGATTTCCTCGCGGCGCGGCGCGAGCTGCTGACCGGCGTCTCCTCGCCGCTGCGGCTGTTCGAGCGGTGCCTGCTGCGGACGATCACGCGCAACTCGCAAGTATACGGCGACGTGCTGGACCGTGTGCTGCATCCGAATTATCTACGAGACGGACGGGCATATTCGATTGAGATCGAACGGATGGCCGCCGCCTATTTCTTGCATGACGGAGGCGACGATTACGGCGACCTATGGAACGTGTTCGTCTCGGAAAGGAACGCCTTGGAGGAGGGAGACATCCCCATTTATTACGGGTATGCCGGGGAACGAACGCTGCGCGACCGCACGGCCCAGCTGCACCGCAGCTTTTTCATGGAAACCGCCTTGGAGCGGTGCCAGGCGATTCTCGGGCAGATGGACGTCCGTGAGCGCAAGGTGCAGACCGACTACATTCATGTATCGCTCTCCATGCACCGGGAGCCGGCGCATGGAGAGGCCGCGGCAGCCAAGGGTTTGGCTCGTCCTAGTCCGAGTGACGCAGTCCTCGCTGCAGATTTGCGAGAGTCCGCGGGGCCTGAGGATGGGGAGCTCCTGAATGATCGGTTCCTCCGGGAAGCGTATCGGCTATATGAAGAAATCATGGATCGGAGGATTCAGACGACGGACGACGACTTCACTTGGATCGTTCTGCAATTCGACGGGTCAACGAACCGAATGATGCTCGGCTCCATCAACATCTCTTTCTATGACGGCCTCATCGGGCTAGGCGTATTCCTCTCGGCGCTTTACCGGCTGACCGGAGATGAGAGGATCAAGCACCGGACGCTGGCGGCGCTCGCGCCAATACGGGCCAACCTGTATGATGCCTGGAGGCCGATGCCCATCCACCGCCTCACGCTTGGTTTGGGCAATGGCGTGGCCGGGATGGTTCGAGGCTTGAGCGCGATTTCCCGGAATCTGGGGGAAGAATCCCTAATGGACGATGCAGGCCATCTCATCCGCCACATCACTTCCGAGCAAATCGACACCGACCGGCAGCTCGACGTGTTCGGCGGCTCGGCGGGGATGATCTCCGAATTAGTCAACCTGCACCGGATACGACCGGACGATCGGCTACTGGAGCTGGCCGTACACTGCGGACAGCATCTGCTGGCCAAACGCCAACAAACCTCGACCCGCCACCGCGTATGGGACAGCGGCCTGGGCTACGCGCCGCTCACCGGAGCCGCGCATGGGATGGCGGGCTTTGCCGCCGCGCTGTTGCGTCTCGCGGCCGTGTCGGGCGACGATCGGTATTACGAAGCGGCGATGGAGGCGGTCGATTATGAGAACGCCTTGTTCGACGCGCAGCACCGCAACTGGCCCGACCTTCGGCTGAACGGAAGGGGAGAGCAGCCGGGACGGAGCGTCTTCATGACCGGCTGGTGCAGCGGCGCTCCTGGTATAGGGCTGGCCCGCCTGTCCAGCTTGCCCTATGTCCGGGAGCGCGACGCGTCCGTCTGGCGGACCGATCTGGACCACGCGGTCGCGTACGCAGCGAACTTCCCGGCCGACTCCGGCGATACGCTCTGCTGCGGCAATGCCGGGCGCCTCGACTTCCTGCTGGAAGCGGCGAGCGTGTTGGAACGTCCGGATCTTCTCGAGACGGCGCGGACGAAGGCCTGCCAGATGCTCGAACGCCAAACGAAAGAAGGCCATTACCGCTTCAGCGGCAGTGAAGGCGGCGTTGTGTTCAATCCGGCCTTGTTCCACGGAACGTCCGGAATCGGCTATGAGCTGCTTCGATGCATCGAGCCGTCCCAGTTGCCCAGCCTATTGAAATGAGTGAACCCGATTCGCTGTTCATGCAACAGCAGTCGGGTTTTTGCATCCTATTGGGACTAATCGCCTAGCGAATGGGCAATTAGGTCTATATTGGATTGTCGACAAGGATTTACATTCTCTCTTGCAGAATGAGAAAGGATTAGATCGCGTATGGTTGGACCTCGATCTGCTTGAAGGAGTGAAAGCATGTCCGATTTACGAGAGTACAAACTGGTGGAGACGGTCGGCCAGTTCCATCGATTCAGCCTGTACCGAGCCTTATACGCCAAGAACGGCCAGACGGTGTTGTTGAAGGTGCACGGCGGACAGGCGGAGGATCAGCAGCAGGACGTCTCCCGATTGCTGCGGGAATATCAAATCCGGGGTCAGTTGAACCACCCCCGCATCTCGTCCTGCCTGGGCATAGAGACGGTGGGCGAATCGGCTGCGCTCGTGCTGCAAGAGGCTAAGGGCATCCCGCTGTGCCTGTTGCAGTCTGGCCCTTCCATGCCGCTGCATGGCATCTTAACGATCGGCCATCAGATTGCTTCCGCCCTGGAGGCGATTCACAACCGCAAGCTCGTGCACAGGAGCGTCCGGCCCGATACGATGATCGTCGATCCCGAGACGTATGCGTTGCAAATGATTGACCTGAGCTGCGCGGAACCCATTGAGGCCCAATCGCCGGAAGCTCGGTGGAACGCTAGAAAAATGGAGCGAAGCCACTTTGCGTTCTTGTCGCCGGAGCTCGCAGGGTGGCTTCAACACATCGTCGATGTTCGATCCGACCTGTACGCTGCCGGCGTCTTGCTCTACTGGCTGCTAACGGGCGAGTATCCATACGATGCGGAGCATCAGGACGAATGGTTCCATGCGCTGCTGACGAGGGAGCCGACCGAGATTCGGGCGTACAGGCCCGATGCTCCTGAGCCGATCACTCGTATTGTGAGGCGGCTGCTGGCCCAGAATCCCGACGACCGATATCAGACCGCATACGGCTTGAAGATGGATTTGCGGACTTGCTTGCAGCTGTGGATTAAAACCGGATCCATTCCGGATGTTCCGCTGGGCGAGCACGACCGCAAGCGCATGTTCCGCATTCCCGACCGTTTGTATGGCCGGGAGCGCGAAAAAGCCCAAATGCTGCAGCACGTGGAATGGGTACGCTTAGGCGCCTCGCGCATCCTCTTCATCACCGGGACGGGCGGGATCGGCAAAACGACGCTCGTCCGCGAAGTATGCCGCGAGGCGGCAGGGGACCATTTTTTCCAAGTGGAGGGCCGCTTCGACCGGCTGCAGCAGGAGGTCCCGTACGCCGCAGTGATCGCCGCGTTCCGCGAGCTCGTGCGTCTAGTGTACACACGCGACAACGGCCGGCTCCCGCAGTGGAAAACCCGCTTGCTGGCGGAGCTCGGCAGCAACTCGAGCTTGCTCTGCGAGGCCGTGCCCGAGCTGCGATGGTTGATCGGCGATCCGCCGCAGGTCAAGGCGCATCCGTCTCATGAGCTGCAGCATCGCTTCCGGCACGTCGTGCGGCAGTTCATCCGCACCGTAGTGGACTTCCGGCCGATCCTCCTGTATCTGGACGATCTGCACTGGGCGGATCCGGCCTCGTTATCCTTACTCGCCTCGCTGTTCACAGATCCCGAGAGCCAGGGGCTTCTCCTGATCGGCAGCTACCGCGATATCGAGGTCGGGGCGGAGCACCCGCTCCTCACATTCATCCGCGAGGCCGAACGGTCTGGGATGGCGGCGGTCCATATTCCGCTCGAACCGCTGCCGCCTTCCGCGATTCACCGGCTGCTGGCCGAGACGCTGCACTGCTCGGAGCAGGAAGCAGAGACGCTCGGGCGGACGCTTCGGCTGAAGACGGCCGGCAATCCGCTCTACATTCGTCAGCTGTTGAGATCGCTGGCGGACGAGGAATGGCTCGTCTTCGACGAGAGTCGGGAGATCTGGCATTGGGGCAGCCAAGTGCTGGACCAGCTTCCATTCGCGGAGGATATCGCCGCCTTCATGGAGCAGCGCCTCGCCAAGCTTCCGGACCCGTGCCGCCGCGTCATGGCGGTCGCGGCCGTGCTCGGGGAGCGGTTCGATATCCGGGACCTTGCCCGCGTCGAAGGAGCCGGTTCCGATGAGACGCTGGAGCTGCTCTCGCCGGCACGGCGGGAGGGGATGATCGTGCCGATCGCGCATACGGAAACGACGCTGCCGCCTGCGGCAGACACGCTCTACGGATTTCTGCACGATCGCATTCGCTCCGCCGCCTATGACGGGATGAGCGAGCCGGCGCGACAGGCGGCGCATTGGCAAGCCGGCCAATTGCTGCTGAAGCGGAGCGACGAGGATCAAAGCTTCTTTGCCGCCGTTCATCATCTCAACCTAGGGAAGCCGGCTTCCGTGAAGGATGAGGACCGAATAGCCCTGATCCGTTGGAACGCCGAGGCAGGCGGCAGGGCGAAGAAAACGGCTGCGTTTCAGTCCGCCCTGCAGTATTACAGCTCGGGCTTAGAGCTCGTACGCGTAGACGATTGGTCGCATTCGCCCGCCGTCGTCTACGCTCTATATGCAGGGCAAGCCGAGTGCTTGACCTTATGCGGCCGTTTCCCGGAAGCCGAGCCGATCTTCGACTTGCTGTTCCGTCGTGCGAGCAGTCCGCTCGATCAGCTCAGCGTATACCGGATGCGCATGATGCATGCATTCCTTCAAGACCGGTACGCGGAGGCGACCCGCTTCGGGGTGAAGGGCTTGAGGGACTTTGGCATTCAATTGTCCGCATCGCCTAGGATGGCCGGTGTGTTGTTCGGCTCTTTAGCGATTAATGTGCGATTGAAGCGTACCCTGGCCAGCCTGACCGGGAGGCCGAAGGCAGAGGAGCCGGAATTTGTCGCGGCCATGGATGTGCTGTCCATGGCCTGTACGGCTGCGGCGCTCAGCGACCGCAAGATGTACGCCTACTTAATCTATCATTTCATGCGGGTTTCCATAGAGCGAGGCAATACCGACTATGCGCCGGTGGCTTTCTCTTCGTATGCCCTGATGCAGGGAATGATTTTCAAGCAATATCGGACCGCCCACCTGCTCGGGAATACGGCCGTTCAGCTCGCGGAAAACCTCGGGGACGACTCGGTACGGGGCCGAACGTACAGCATTTACGGCTCGTCGCTGTTGGTCTGGGGCTTGCCTGCCCGGGAATGCCGCCCTATTCTGGAGAAGGC